>NZ_JAPFPW010000008.1 GCF_026155325.1 Desulfobotulus pelophilus
AAAAGCAGGATTATTTTTGATGACAGGGTTCTCATTCCTTTTCCTTTCAAGGCATTGAATCTCATGCATTTTGACCCTTTTTTTCTTTTTTGAACCAGCCGGCACAATCTTCCACCAGTTTGTATATCAGGGGAACAAATATCAGGGCCAGAGAGCTGGCCAGAATCATGCCACCCACAACAACGGTACCGATTTCCTGACGGCTGGCGGCACCGGCTCCGCTTGCAAAAACCAGAGGCAGCGTTCCGATGATAAAGGTAAGGGCTGTCATGACGATGGCACGGAAACGCTGCTGGGCCGCTGCTATGGCCGCTTCCATGGAACTCATGCCTGCCTTTCTGTTCTGGGCGGCAAACTCCACGATAAGAATGGCATTTTTAGCGGCAAGGCCGATGAGTACCAGAAGCCCTACCTGAAAGTAGATGTCATTGGGGAATCCCCTGAGCAGAGAGGCCATGGCTGCACCCAGAACGGCAAAGGGAACGGCGGAAAGAACCCCTATGGGAAGGCTCCATCGTTCATACTGGGCAGAAAGGATGAGAAAAACCATCAGAATACCCATGGCAAAGGCGATGGCTCCTGATCCTGCGGCCGCATCCAGCTGATAGGCTTCTCCTATCCATCCGATGAGGATATTCCCATCATTGAAAAGTTCGGAGGCCAGTTCTTCCATGGTCTCCTTGGCCTGACCCGATGTGTAGCCGGGGGCCGGATCTGCCAGAAAACGGGCTGCGGTATTGAGGTTGAATCGGTTGATGATGTCTGCACCCGATGTCCGCTCCAGCGTTACCAGTGAGCTCAGGGGTAGCATATCACCATGGCTGGAGCGGACAAACACCTTGTTGAGGTCTTCGGGCTGGCTCCGGAAATCCTTTTCTGATTGCATGTTTACCTGCCAGTTACGACCGGCAAAGATAAAGTCGTTCACGTACAGGGAGCCGAAGGTGCTCTGCATGGTCTCAAAAATCTGGTTGATGGGAACACCCATGGCGCGGGCTTTTTCCCTGTCTACTTCCGCGTGGAAGCGGGGAATGCTGGTATCCAGAGTGATGCGGGCATTGATCAGTTCTGGCCGGGCATTGGCCGCTGCCATAAGTTTTTGCCCCAGTGCTTCAATTTCTTTGGCTGTAATGTCTCCCCG
The DNA here is from genome assembly GCF_026155325.1 of Desulfobotulus pelophilus. Classification (NCBI taxonomy): domain Bacteria; kingdom Pseudomonadati; phylum Thermodesulfobacteriota; class Desulfobacteria; order Desulfobacterales; family Desulfobacteraceae; genus Desulfobotulus; species Desulfobotulus pelophilus. The sequence goes on from NZ_JAPFPW010000008.1 coordinate 1,142, forward strand.
TACGGCGAGGTAACCTTCCACGCCTCCTGTGAGGGAAAGCCCCTGTATGGGGGGCGGGGTAAAGGCAAAGACATTGGCTTCGGGAATACCCATGCCGATCCCCATAATTTTACCGGCCACAGACTGGGCATCCTGTCCCGGTTCTTCCCTTTCCCGCCAGTCCGTAAGATTGGCAAAGGCAATACCCGCATTGGTGCGAAGGGATCCTGCGAACATGTCATAACCGGCAATGGCCGTAATTTCCTTTACTTCTTCAAGCCCTGTAACCCTGTGGGACAGATTTTCTCTGACGGTTACGGTTTTTGGCAGTGCGGATGCCGGAGGCAGATAGTAGGCCAGCATGGCAACGCCTTGATCTTCCTGGGGAACAAGCCCTGAGGCCATACGATCGAGATAGTAGGCTGTGGCGGCAATGATGCCCACAAAGAGAAGAAAACCGATAAGGGAATTGCGCAGCACAAGGGTCACCATACGGGTAAAACCCCATGTGATACGGTCAAAAGCTTTATTGAAGAGAACAAAGGGAAGGGACACCTTCCGTGCCGGTCTGTCCAGAAGAATGGCGCACATGGCAGGGGTCAGGGTCAGGGCCACCACGCCGGAAACCACTACAGAAACGGCAATGGTAACGGCAAACTGACGGTAGAGCTCCCCGGTCATCCCCCCAAGGAAGGCAACGGGTGCAAAAACAGCCACAAGAACCAGCGTGGAGGATATAACGGCACCGGCCACCTGTTTCATGGTTTCTATGGAGGCGTCCCGCGCACTCATATGTTCCACACGGATGAGACGATCCACGTTTTCAAGAACAATAATGGCGTTGTCCACCACAATTCCGATGGCCAGAACCAGTCCGAAAAGGGTGAGAAGATTGACGGAAAAGCCCAGCAGCAGCATACCGGTAAAGGTACCGATGAGGGATACGGGTATGGCCACCACGGGAATGAGGGTGGCACGCAGACGCTGCAGAAAAAGGAAGGTAACAAGAATAACCAGCAGAACGGCAATAATCAGGGTGATGAAAACTTCTTTGATGGAGATTTCAACAAATTCTGTGGTGTCATAGGGAACCACATAGGCAAGACCTTCGGGAAAGGATCCGGAAAGTCGTTCCAGGGCATTATGAACGGCTGTGGCCGCATCGAGGGCATTGGCACCGGGCTGAAGGTAAACCCCCATGGCCACGGCCGGATCTCCGTTGAAGGAAGTAGAGGCCGCATAGCTCTGGGCACCCAGCTCCACACGGGCCACATCACCAAGGCGCAGGGTACCGCCGTCTTCATCGGCCCTGAGAATGATTCTGGAAAATTCTTCCGGTGTTGCCAGCTGGCCACGGGTGCTCACCGTAAAGGTGAAGGCCTGACCTTTGGGAGAAGGTTCCGCACCAAGGCGGCCTGCGGCAAACTGGGCATTTTGTTCCCGGATGCTGGCTGCCACGTCGGAAGGTGTCAGTTCAAACTGGGCCAGCTTGTCCGGCCTCAGCCAGATACGCATGGAGTAATCGTCCCTGCTGAACAGGGATGCGTCCCCCACGCCGGGCAGACGGACCAGTTCATCCAGTACGTTGAGAAGGGCATAGTTGGCCATGAACAGGGTGTCCAGGCTGCCGTCCGGAGAGTAGAGAACAGGTACCATAAGAATATTGGTGGACTGGGCCTCTACCCGTACACCCTGATCCCTTACCTGCTGGGGCAGTTTGGCCAGACCGGCCTGTACACGGTTATTCACGTTGATGGTGGCCTGATCCGGATCTGTGCCGAACTCAAAGGAGACAATGATGCGGAGATATCCATCATCCATGGCCGTTGACTCCATGAATATCATGTTGTCGACGCCGTTGATTTCCTGTTCAAGGGGAGCGGCCACGGATTCCGCCATTACTTCCGCACTGGCACCGGGATAGATGGCGGTCACCACAACCTGAGGCGGCACAACATCGGGATACTGTTCCACGGGCAGCATGCTTAAGGCAACGGCACCAGAAAGTACAATAATAATGGATATCACCGATGCAAAAATCGGTCTGTCGATAAAAAATCGGAACATCAGGATGCCTCCTCAGATATTTTTTCCGTGGCAGATACTTCCATGCCGTCTCTGAGGGAAACGTGCCCCATAATGACAACCCGGTCGCCCCTCTCAAGACCTTTCAGGATAATCTGTTCACCATGGACTACGGTTCCCAGGGTTACATTGCGGGAAACAGTCATATCCTTATGATTGACCAGAAAAACCCTCGGTCCTTGAGGACCTTGAGTGACAGCGTCTTCGGGTATCATGAAGATATCCGTGAAACTCTGCAGCTGCACACGCACACGGATGAACTGGCCCGGTATCAGGCTGTTGTCCGGATTGGGAAACACCGCCCTTGCCGTCACCGTACCCGTTCTGGGATCTATGGTGCTGGCCGTGAAATCCAGTTCCCCTTTCAGGTCATATTCCGTACCGTCGGAAAAGATAAGGGTGGCTTCATACCGGTGGTTTCCGTTCTCCGTCTTTCCCATGGCCCGCCGGGCCGCGCTTTGTATGGCAGCATCGTCTTCCGGAAGGGAGAAACGTACATGCACCGGATCCTGCTGGGTAATGGTGGTGAGCAGAGCGCCCCATTCCAGAAGATTGCCCTCGGAAAGGGTTTCCATACCGGTAACGCCGCAGAGAGGTGCCCGTACTTCCGTGTAGCGAAGATTGCGGCGTGCTTCATCCACAGCGGCCCTTGCCAGATCCAGCCGGGCCTTTGACAGGTCCAGTTCCGTCAAGGCCTGATCCCGTGTGCGTTCGCTCACCGCATCGGCCTCATAAAGGGTGACGGAACGACGCCATTCACGCTGGGCATCGGCATGGCTGGCTTCGGCATTGGCCAGTTCCGCTTCCGCACGGCGCAGGGCAATTTCATAGCGTTCCGGGTCGATTTGAAAAAGAACATCGTTTTCCCGGACAATCTGACCTTCCACATAAAGACGCTTCTGAAGAATTCCTTCGACCCTTGCCCGAACCTGTACCTGACGGGCACCATGGATACGGGCAGGATACTCACTGAAAACCTTTACATCCCTTTCCTGTACCGTCAGAGTGGTAACGGCGGGAGGGGGGGGATGGTATCCGGTCCGGGGTTCCTCTGAGGGCTCCGAAGACTGGTTGCAGGCCGCAAGGGCAAGCAGAAGAACGGTAAAAAGAACAACATGAACCCGCATGGTTTGCAGGCGCTTGAAAATAGGCATGTTTCCCTCCAGAAAAACATAGGTGGTACCGGACTTGAAAAAAGATTTTCATTTCAGATGAAAAGTGGCTCACCATTTTGAAAATCATGATGCTCTTACCAAATAATAAGGGGCAGTATGCAGGTCAGAAAAGGCTTGGCGGAAATCAACCGCTGTTCTTTTTTTCATGGGGCAGATCCTGCCATAAGGAATGGCTGATCCACCCGAAGCGGGAGAAATAATCAGCTATTTGAAGGCCTTCCATGGAGTAGGATGTTACGGGGATATCTCCTTTGCGTTTCAGCAGGATCAGCATATCCGTATTCTGATCCGTACTGGTCCATATGGCAATACCTTCGCCTCCATGGCAGCATGTGTGGCTTATTTCTCTGGCTTTGATGATAGCCTGTTCCCTGGATGCTTCATTAAAGGCGCATATGCGGATAATTTCTATATTCTGCATGTTTCCTCCATATCAGCATCTTCAAAACCCTGATAGAAGCAAAATGGTGCATCGGGTTTTGGAAGCAGGGCTTTGAAGCATTACCAAAAGACCACAGCATATAAAGCATATAGTATGCCAAAAATAAATAACCTGAAAAAAGGGCGTTTTTATAAAACAGGTATAGAACTATCCGCCATATATGGTATTTTAACTGTCATATTTGGTTTTTTATGGGTTGCTGTTTCATATTTGACAGGCGGTAAAGGGAAAGGATGCCCTTGGTTGTGAATAAAAATGTGTTTTTTCGGGAAGCAACCTTACGAATCTGCGGCAGGCTGGATTTGCAGAGGGCCATGGAGAATACCCTTGCTTATATTCAGAAGATTATTCCTGCGGATGCTCTTCACATCGGGCTTTTTGACCCGGCCACCTCCATGGGCCGTACCATTGTGCGTATCTGCCCGGATCACTGGCCGAAGGTAGCGGCAAACGTTCCCATACCCGAAGCGGCCGTTCCCAGAGTTACGGAAGAATGGAGGTCGGATTTTTCCTTTGGCATTCTCAATGATGCCAGAGAAGAAGAACCCTGTATACAGGAACTGATAGGCCTTTTCTGGCCCGAGGACGTTTCTGTTCTTCGTACCAGTCTGATTATGGAGTCCCGGATGATCGGTATGCTGCTGCTGGCTGCCGCAGGTTGTAACCGTTATGACGAAAGCCATGCGGAGCTGATGGGTATGCTCAATGAACCCTTTTCCATTGCCCTCACCAATGCCCTGCAGTATGAGGAAATTGTTCGTCTGAAGGAGATGCTGGAAGAGGATAATCGATATCTCCATAAGGAGTTGAGACATATTTCCGGAGACAGGATCATCGGTTCCGACTTCGGTCTCAGAGAAGTGATGCAGATGGTGCGTCAGGTGGCTCCTCTGGAAAGTCCGGTCCTTCTTTTGGGAGAAACGGGTACGGGTAAGGAACTTCTGGCCAATGCCCTGCATGCGGCTTCCCCCCGGCACAGTGGTCCTTTTGTGAAAGTGAACTGCGGAGGACTTCCCGAAGGCTTGATCGACAGTGAGCTTTTCGGCCATGAAAAAGGGGCCTTTACCGGTGCTGTTGCCTTGAAAAAAGGACGTTTTGAAAGGGCGGATGGCGGTACCCTTTTTCTGGATGAAGTGGCCGAGCTTCCTCTGGGTGCTCAGGTGCGCTTGCTCAGGGTCTTGCAGAGCAGGGAAATTGAACGGGTGGGCGGTACGGAAACCATTCCTGTCAATGTACGCATCATCAGTGCCACCCACAGAAATCTGGAGCAGATGGTCAAAGAGGGAGGTTTCCGGGAAGATCTCTGGTTCCGGCTCAACGTTTTTCCCATCATGATTCCGCCTCTGCGGCAGAGAAATCAGGATATTCCCGCCCTTCTGGAGTATCTGGTGGCAAGAAAATGCAAGGAGATGAAAATAACAAGAAAGGTACATATTCCTGAGGGAACCATGGAATTTCTGCGTCAGCACAGCTGGCCGGGTAATATCCGTGAGCTGCAGAACCTTGTGGAGAGAGGATTGATTCAGAGTCAGGCCAGAGCTTCCGGTACAGCGGTGCTTGTGCTGGATATGCCCCGGATTCCTTCCCTGAGGCCTGTAATGAAAAACCCAGACAGCAGCGATGAGCCCATTCTTTCTTTTGATGATGCCGCAGGCAGGCACATTCGCAGGGCACTGGAAAAAACCCATGGAAAAATCATGGGCGAAGACGGAGCTGCAGCCCTCCTGGGTCTCCATCCCAGCACCCTGAGGGGGAAGATGCGCAAGCTTGGGATTTCAAAAAAAGAAAAATCTTAAAAAAATATAATTTCAGAATCATCGCTCCAGTATAAGACAATCGGGTTGTTTGTGAGTGAGGTTGGAATCGTTTCGGATTCCGGCACTCAAGATCCTTAAAACATTTTTGCTCCCGTAAAGGGGCTTGAGTTTTTCAGCGTAAGTGCCGGACTGCGTCACGAATAAATGGCCTGGTTGTCTATGCACCTGATTGAAAGTATTCGATTTGCCAAAGGAAAATTTTTCTAAAGTTATAAAATAAAGGAAATTTCTATGCAGACAGAAGAAAAAAATGGCCCTGTTCAGCAGGTGCTTGTGGAACTTCCCCCGTGGGTGGAAGCGGTGGTGGATACAAAAAAAAAATATGATTCCGATGAAGAGAAAATGGGCCTTGCCCTTTTTCTTGCCAAAGAAAATGTGCGTCAGGATACGGGTGGTCCCTTTGGATCGGCTATTTTTGATCAGGAAAGCGGCAGGCTGCTGGGGGTGGGTGTCAACAGGGTGTTTCCCCTGAACAATGCCACCCTGCATGGAGAGATGGTGGCCATCATGATGGCCCAGAAAGCCCTTGCTTCCTTTACTCTCCATGGGCCGGGAAAAACAAGGGAGCTTTTCACCTCCTGTGAGCCATGTGCCATGTGTCTCGGTGCCATTCTCTGGAGCGGTGTCAGCCGTGTGGTCTGTGCGGCGGCTGCGGAAGATGCCCGGGCCATCGGTTTTGATGAAGGCCCGGTTTTTGATGCCTCCTATGCCTATCTGGAGAATGCCGGTATCCGGGTGATCCGCCATTTCATGGCGAAAGAAGGCCGGGAGGTGCTGGAAAGCTACAGCAGCAAAGGTGGTGTTATCTATAATGCCAGAGACTGATTTCAGGGTAAGGTTCAGCCCGCCTGCAGCGCCATCTGCTTTTGCAGATAGTAGTCATAGCTGCCTTCGTAGGGAATCATGCGGCCATGGTCGATTTCAAAAACCCGGCCCACAAGGGAGCGGAGAAAGTGACGGTCATGACTGACAATGAGCACCGTTCCCTCAAAGGCCTGCAGGGCGTCCAGCAGTACCTCCCGTGACTGAATGTCCAGATGGTTGGTGGGCTCATCGAGAATGAGGAAATTTAAGGGCCGGGCCAGCAGGGTAGCCAGAACCACCCGGCTTTTTTCTCCACCGGAGAGCTTGTCTATCCTTTTGTAAACATCATCCCCCTGAAAGAGAAAGGCGGCGCAGAGGTTGCGGATCACCCCCAGTCCTGCGGTGGGAAGGGCGTCCTGAACCGTATCCAGCACGCTTTGTTCCGGATTGAGAATGTCCATGGCATGCTGGCTGAAATAGCCTGCGTGTACATTGGCTCCTATGGTAACCCTTCCCGTGCTGGGTTCGGTCCTTTGGGCCAGTACCTGTAAAAAGGTGGATTTACCCGCACCGTTCACCCCAACCACAGCTACTTTATCTCCCCTGTGGATCATGCCGGAGATACCGCCGAAAACGGAGTGCTCTCCCCCTTCGGGTGTTTGCCAGCTTTTGCCAAGATTTTCCATGGCAATCACATCGTCTCCGGACCGGGGTGGTGGTTCAAAAGTAAAACGCATTTTTTTCTGATCCGGCGGCAGTACAATACGTTCGATCTTTTCCAGCTTTTTAACCCGGGACTGCACCTGTGCCGCATGGGAGGCTCTGGCCGCAAATTTGGCTATGAATTCCTCCTCCTTGGCCAGCATGTCCTGCTGACGTTTGAAGCTGGCTTCCAGCTGTTCCCGCCGGATTTCCCTCTCCTTGATAAAAAAATCATAATTGCCGGTGTAGGTGGTGGCACCTCCATTGCCGACTTCAATGATGCGGGAAACAATGCGGTTCATGAATTCCTGGTCATGACAGGTCATGAGCAGGGCCCCCTTAAAGGAAGATGACAGCCAGTTTTCAAGCCAGAGAATGGATTCCAGATCCAGATGGTTGGTAGGTTCGTCCAGAAGTAGCACATCCGGGTTGGTGGTGAGTATTTTTGCCAGAGCTATGCGCATCTTCCATCCGCCACTGAAGGCTTCCACGGGCCGGTGATAGGCATCGGGACCGATACCAAGGCCAGTGAGCACACTCTGGGCGCGGGATTCCAGCTCGTAGCCGCCCTGATGCTCAAAACTCTCCACGGCCTCGCCGTAACGTTCCAGAAGTTCGGCCAGTGCATTCTCATCCATGGGTTCGGCCATGGATGTTTCCATTTTTCTGATCTTTTCTCCCAGGGTAACCACATCCCCTACCGCTGCCATTACTTCTTCCAGTGCGCTGCGTCCTGCCATATCCCCCACATCCTGAGAAAAATAGCCGATGCGGATTTTCGGGCTGCGGGAAATATCTCCGCCATCGGGGATTTCCTCCCCCATGATCAGGCGGAAGATGGTGGTTTTTCCGGCACCGTTGGGACCCACAAGGCCGGTACGGGTTCCGGGAAGAATCTGCAGGCTGGCATTGTCAAACAGTACCTGATTACCGTGATGACGTGAAATACGATTCAGATGAATCATGAAAAACTCCTTACAAAGCCCCGTAACAGAGGGCCGGGGGAAATCATATCAAAAGACAGGAAACACATGGAAACAGTGGAGAGGGTAAATACGGCTGTTTGCCTTTAAAAAGCCTGCATGGATAACATGGAAAAAGCGGGATTTCAAATACATAAGGGCTTTGTTGAAAATATGGTGCCGTTGGCCGTCTTCAGCCGGAACAGGCAGATATTTCCTTGCACGCGACTTGTTTTCCGGAACACCTTTGCCTATGGTGCCCCATTCTGGAACAATTCCATGCAGCAGATGACGTAATGAAAGGTCCCGAAAAGCATGAAAATTCAAACAACAACAATTTTTGACACACCGGTTCTCAATTGGTTTTTCTGGATGATGGCCAGTGGTATCTTATGGCTTTTCGGGTGGAAAATAGAGGGAGATGTCCCCGAAGAAGAAAAAAAAATGGTGATGATTGCCGCACCCCATACGTCCAACTGGGATTTTTTCTGGACCCTTCTTCTGGCCCTGAAACTACGGCTGAAGGTGTATATGATGGGCAAAAAAGAACTTACGGAAAAGCCCCTGGGGTTTCTTCTGAAATGGATGGGGCTTGTTCCGGTGGACAGAAGCCGGAAGGGAAATACGGTGGAGCTGGCTGTGGAGGTGTTCGGTCATGCGGACAGGATGGTGCTGATCATTCCGCCATCCGGAACCCGCAGCAGGGTATCCCAGTGGAAAACGGGTTTTTATCATATCGCACGGGGAGCAAAGGTTCCCATTGGTCTCGGGTATCTGGATTATGCCACAAAAAAAGGGGGGATGGGTATGCTGCTGTATCCTTCCGGTGACATGGCCGCGGATATGGAACGCATCCGTGCTTTTTACAGCGGTATTAGCGGCAAATATCCGGATAAGGCCTTTCAGGATGAAAAGGAATAGCCGGACAGACTTTCGTCAGACGGTTTAAAAGGCGGAGTCTTTGCCCCGCCTTTATCCAGAGGGTCATATTTTTTTAAGAAGCTGATTGGCCGCCACCAGCAGAGGGTCCCAGACAGGACTGAAGGGGGGAGCATAGGCCATGTCTGTGGTGCTGAAATCCACCACCCGCATTCTGGCGTGCAGGGCTACGGCAGCGGCATTGATGCGGCGGGCCTCATTATCCCTGCCTACCATGGAAACCCCCAGCAGGCGGCCGCTTTGCCTGTCCCCCACCATCTGCACCCATACGGGCCTGGATCCGGGAACGGTTTTGGCTCTGGAATAGGTTTTTACAACGACCTCCACAGGGTCAAAACCGGCTTTTTCTGCCTCATGGAGAGTGAGGCCGGTGCGGGCCACTTCCACATCAAAAATTTTGAAAACACCGGTTCCCGCTACTCCTTCCATGCGTACGGGCCTGCCTGTGATATGGTCGGCCACAGCCCATCCGGCCCTGTTGGCGGTGAGGGCCATGGGGATCCAGGTTTTTTCTCCGGTTACCACATGATAGGCATCGGCGCAGTCACCGGCCGCATAGATGTCCGGATGGCTGGTCTGCATGCTGCGGTTCACCGCAATGGCTCCGGCGGCCCCCAGCTCCAGTCCGGCTTCCTTTGCAAGGAAGCTTGAGGGGCGTACACCGATGGCCATGAGGACCATTTCTGCATCAAAGCAGGCTTCCCTGCAGCAGATATCCAGCCTGCTGTCATGGGTCTCAATGCGTTCCGTGGTGCAGCCGTGGTTGATGAGAACTCCCTTTTCCCGTAACGCCGTGTCCACCGCGGCAGAAAGCTCCGGTGCCAGCCATGGCAGGAGTTCCGGGCGGTTACGGATAAGTTGCACGGTAATGCCCCTTTCCGTAAGGGCTTCACACATTTCAAGGCCGATGTAGCCTGCTCCGATAATGGCTGCTTTTTCAATTCTTTTTTCTTCTATAAAGGCTTTCACTCTGCGGCCGTCATCCAGGCTTTTCAAGACAAAAACATGGGGCAGCTCATGACCGGGAATGAGGGGCATATTGGCAACGGATCCAGTGGCAATGAGCAGCTTGTCAAAGGAAATCTCAAAGGGTTTTCCTCCGGCATCCTTTCCGGAAACCCTTCGGTTTTTCGGGTCAATGGCTTCCACCCTGTGTCCGAGACGAAGATCTATGTTCTGCTTTTCCCGGAAAACGGCAGGAGCCCGCATGATCAGTGTCTCCATGTCGCCCTCTTCATCGGCAATGACATAGGGCATGGAGCAGGCACTGTAGGAAACATCTTCCGTCATTTCAAGAACGGTGATGGCCATGGCCGGATCATTGCGACGGGCGCGGCTGGCAGCACTCATACCTGCCGCATCACCTCCGATGATGACAAAGTGCATAGGGACTCCTTTCGGATAGGAAGTATCCGTATCGTGTAAACTGGCTGGTGATGCCTGGCGGCATCTGGGCTGAGCCGCCTGTTCGCCGGACCCGGTATGCAGGTACGGTATGGCTCAGGATCAGGCAGGCGGCCGTGGAGTTTTGGGAGGGGTCGGGCTACGGCCGGGTAACCGGTATTTCCCGGCCCCTCTTTCGTATGGAAACAGTATCGTTTTTTTCAGGATGCGACAAATTTTTTATAGGGCCATGCCACAACCCCGCCATCCATATAGCGCACCTTTGCATAACCTGCCCCGTCAAGAATTCGCTGGGCCTCGTAACCCCGCAGGGAAATTTTGCAAAACGTTATAATTTCTTTGTCTTTTGGTATGGTTTCTATCTGTTCCCTCAGTTTGCCAAGGGGTACAAGGCGTACCCGTTCATCTTCTATGCGTATCTGCTCAAATTCTTCAGGAGACCGCACATCAAGAAAAATAAAGTCATCGCCTTCTTCCATGCGGGTTCTGACTTCCGAAGGAGTGATGCCGTGGCCGATGTCGTTGATTTTGTTTTCCGCAATATTAGCCGCCACAATGATGTTGTCCATGGCCGGACTGAAGGGAGGAGCGTAAGCCAGATCATAATTGCCGAGGTCCATCACCGTACCCCCGTGGCTCATGGATGTTACGGCCACCTCAATGCGCTTGGCCACATCACCGTATCCCACCACCTGGCAGCCCACAATTCTTCCCGAAGGGTTTTCTGCGATGAGTTTGATAATAATGACTTTGGCTGAGGGCAGGAAATGGGCTCTGTCCGGTGCGGGGGAAAGGGCGGTTACCACGGAAAGTTCTTCCTGGCCGGTCTCTTTTTCCGTGAGGCCCGTACGGGCAAGGGAGAGATCGAAAATCCTGACTATGGCCGTACCGAGAACACCGGGAAAACGGGTGGGCCTGCCGCAGATATTGTCGGCAATGACCCGGCCGTGTTTGTTCGCTGTGGAACCCATGGGCGCATAAACCGGCTTGCCCGTAACGCGGCTGGTATTTTCCACACAGTCTCCGCCCGCATAAATGGACGGATCGCTGGTGCGCATGTGGCTGTCAACACGGATACCTCCCAGAGGGCCGATTTCAAGACCCGCTTCTTCAGCCAAACGGATTTCAGGCCGTACACCCACGGCAATGAGTACCATATCGGCAGGATAGCTTCCCTGTTCGGTCACCACGGTCCGTACCCGGCCCTGATCATCCCCCAGAATTTCCTTTGCCCTGTCCTTCAGATTCAGGGCGACTCCTTTTTGCAGCATTTCGTTTTTCAGGTGAAAGGCAATTTCCGGATCTACCAGATTTTCAAGAAGGTGTTCGGTCTGTTCCACAATCCGGACCTTCATTCCCTGCCTGACAAAGGCTTCGGTGACTTCTACACCAATGAGTCCTGCACCAATGATCACGGCATGCTTACCTTCCAGACTGCCCTCCTGATCCCTGATTTTCCGGGCATCCTCCACCGTGGAAAGAAAATTGACCCCTTTGAGTTCTACGCCCGGAATGGGCGGCTGGATGGTGCGGCTGCCAACGGCCAGAACCAGTTCATCGTAGGGGAATACCCGCCGTTCACCCGTAAGGGTGGAAACCGCATGGACCTCTTTGGTTTTTCTGTCAATTCGTTCCGCTACTGTGCGGTTTACAACGGTGATGTCCTTGACAGCTCTGAAAAAATGGGTGTCCCTCACCACCCCGGCAGGAGTGCTCATGAGTTCGGAATGATCCCGGACTTCACCGGCAATGTAGTAGGGAAGACCACATCCGGCATAGGAGAGGATTTCATTCTTTTCAATGATGGTGACTTCCGCATGGGGCATGAGTCGCTTGATACGGCTGGCAGCCTTGGGGCCACAGGCCACACCGCCGATAACAACAACGCGTTTTTTCATCCGGGCTCCTTTGATCGCAAGGGTTTATATCATTTCCCTTTTCAGGGATTCGGGCGGATTTTTACCGGAGTATAATGAGCGTATGTTCAAAAAAAGGTTACATATTTTTTGTTGTTGGCCGGAGGCATGCCGATGGGATACGGATATGGCGCAAAGGGGCTCAGGGAAGAAGCCGGACCGGTTTTTCCAGAAGAAAGGACAGGTTTTCCTGAAGAAGGAGCCCTGTGACGGGGGTTTTTCGGGTGAAAAGGAGCACTTCTTTTTGACCCACGGCCAAAAGAGTTGTCTTTTGTAAAAGAAGACCGCTGCCTTCCCTGAGGCCAAGAACGCGGCCCCGTGGATGGAGGGTGAGATATTCCTGAATGCGTTCTGACCGGGTTTCTCCCCTGTGCCCCGGAGGATGGGCATCCGTGTAATGGGGGTTGATCTGAAAAGGGACAAGATCAAGGGCTTCCAGTCCGCCGTGATCTACAATGGGCATGTCATTGGTCGTGGCAATGGTGGGACAGGCGAGGTTGGCACCGGCACTCCAGCCCAGATAGGGAGTGCCTTGTTTTACATACATGGATAGAGGTTCCAGCAGCTTTGCATCATGGAGTCTGCGCCGGAGCAGGTGGGTGTTTCCCCCTCCCACCACAATGGCCTCTGCCCTTTCCATGGCAGACAGAGGCTGCTGGCAGCGGTGAAGTCCCTGAACCAGGATACCCATGGGAGCAAAGGCCATGGCCAGCTTTTTTTCATAAGCGTCATAGTCCGGGGACGGGGCAGCAAAGGGGATGAACAGAACTTCCCTTACGGCCCCCAGAAACCCGGCCATGGTTTTTTCCCAGAATCCCAGCCATGAAAAGCCCTCCTGACCGGAGTTGCTCAGGAGCAGCAGGCGCATGGACGGCTCCGTTTCAGGCATCATCCTTTTTTTCCTGAACGACATTTTCTCCGGAAGGGGAGGCCGATGGCTTACGCCGTCTTCGGCGTTTTTTGGGGGTAGGTGCACCCGGATCTCCGGAAGGTTTTTCCTGTTTTTCCTGTTTTTCCGGGGAGGAGGGAGTCCCATGCTGGGTACGTCGGGCAGGCCGTCTTCTGCGTCCGGGGCGGTTCGAGGGAGCCTGTTCTCCGGATGCCTTTTCCGTCTCCTGAATCCGGGGCGGCGGGGGTGGAATCTCCAGAAGCTCATCCTCCGGGTATTCGCAGGTGAAAGGTTCTCCGATATAGTCTTCAATGGCTGGAATATAGAAAGAATCCTCTTCATCGGCAAAACTGATGGATATACCGGAGGCTCCGGCCCTTCCCGTTCGGCCGATGCGGTGGACAAACTGTTCCGGATCCTGAGAAAGGTTGTAATTGACCACATGGCTGATGCCGTCAATATGAATACCCCGTGCAGCCACATCCGTTGCCACCAGTACGCGGAAGGATCCGTTTTTAAAGTTGTCCAGTGCCCGGATGCGTTTATGCTGGGGCACATCGCCTGTGATCATGGAAGAAGAGATGTTATATCGCTTCAGCCGTTCGCTGAGATGGCGGGCTTCGCTTTTGCGGTTGGTGAATACCATCACCCTTTCCAGCTTCTGTCGGGTGAGAATATTCCAGAGCAGGGCGAATTTCTGATCTGCCGTAACAATGTAGTTTTTCCGGGCCACACTTTCCGTTGCAATGACATCGGGCTCTATTTCCACGTTCACCGGATCTATGGTCCACTGACGGGAAAGGCGCATGACATCATCGGAAAGGGTGGCGCTGAAAAAGAGGGTCTGGCGCTGTTCCTTGCGCGGGGTTTCGTACACGATCTGCTTTACATCGGGAATGAAACCCATATCCAGCATGCGGTCCGCCTCATCAATGACAAGGATTTCTACCTTGTACAGACGGATCAGTCCCTGTTTTTTGAAATCCAGCAGACGGCCCGGTGTGGCTACCACAATATCCACAACCTTTTCCGCAAGAATTCGTTTCTGATGCTCATATCCCATTCCACCGAAAATGGCAGCAATCCGGATGGATGTGTATTTACCCAGATCCCTGGCATCCTGCTCGATCTGCAGGGCCAGTTCGCGGGTGGGAGCCAGTATAAGGGCTCTGGGAACACCGGGCCTGCGGTTGTCTCTGGGGTTTTTCATGAGTCGGGTGTAGATGGCCAGAAGAAAGGCGGCACTTTTGCCGGTTCCCGTCTGGGCCTTGCCTGTGGCATCCCTTCCTTCCAGGGTTCCGGGAAGAATATCCGCCTGAATGGGTGTGCAGTACTGAAAGCCCAGTTCATGGATACCCCGCATCAGTTTGGCCGGCAGGCCAAGATCATGAAAGCGGGTTTTGCCTTCCATTTCCGGAATGGTAAATATGTTCGGATTCCACTCATGGCTTTCGACGGGAAGATCGGAAGAGGTTCTTCCGGAGGTCTTCTTTTTTGGGCGGGTATCGGAATTCAGACTTTCTCTGGGTTTTTTGTTTTTTTCCTTTCCTGCCTCAGAAGAAAGACGGTCCCTTGCAATTTTATCAGGAGATGGAGGAGTGAGCGGTTCTGCGGTGGTCTCCGGGCGGCCTTTGGCCTTGCCCTTTCCAAAAATACGATCTTTGAGTTTAACAAAAATGGCTCGAATCAAAAGAATACCTTTTTACAATTTGGATACAACAATTATGCGCCCCAACGCCTGCCACCGGGCAGGGGTTGCCGGAACGCCCCTTTTCATGCAGACGCAAAAAGAAAGATAATATAAACTTCACTTCACAATCTCAAGGAAATCTTTAAATTCCGGCACATCGGACCGGGCCATGGCTTCAAAAAGAAGTCCTTCCGTACAGCCCGGCAGTACACCGAAAGCCTGCATCCGCAGCAGTCCGGCTTCCTTGTCTGCCGGGTTACGGGAAGAGACCGCATCCATGGCCACATGAACCCGGAATCCTTCTGTACCAAGCCCCATGGCAGTCTGGGCTACGCATACATGGGCCTCTATGCCGCAGATCAAAATGTCTTTGGCTGCATGTTCGGAAAGCCAGTTCCGGAATGCGGGTTCTCTGTGTCCGGAAAAATGGTGCTTGGTGAAAAGCGGTGCCGTTTCCGCAAGGCATCGCAGTTCCGGAAGAACAGGTCCCAGACCCTGGGGATTCTGATCCAGAAAACAAAGGGGCAGCTGTAAAAGTCTGGCTCCCCGGATCAGGATGGAGCAGCGCTCGATGAATTCTCTTGCTTTGTGCATAGCCGGAAGCAGCCGTTGCTGCACATCTACAACCACAAGGCAGGGCGGATTGTCAAAGGGGATCATTTTTCCTCCATTAAAAAAGAGATGTTGGAAACCAGACAGAACCGCAGCGGAGGGTGTTCAGGCCATGCCCTTGAGAACGTCTGCCTTTATAAGGATCCGGATAAGGAAGCGCCAGCCCGTTTCAAGGCTTTTCCTCAGAAGAAATTCATCGGGTCTGTGGATGTGGCCGCATCGGCAGATACCAAAGGTGGCCGAAGGCCATCCAGCTTCAAGGCTTGCATTGGCATTGCTGCTGATGGGTTTTTCCCTTATGGAAAAGCCTGTCTCTGCAGCGGCCTCTGTCAGGATGTTGCTCAGAAAATCCGGCTTGACAGCTATGGCTGCGGGTCGGTGTCCGGCAGGGTCAATCTGGATTTCAAGGGCGGCCTTTTTGGCAAGGGTGCGGAGTTTTCTGTCCGCCGTTTTCAGCAGCAGGGGGTCCGTGCTGCGAAACTCGAAAAGGGCACGGGCTTTTCTGGCAATGGCGTTGATGCCTTCCCCACCCCCTATGGTTCCAATGTTTGAGGTAAGACGCCGATGGACGGCTCCGGGAGGTGTATCGGCTATATCCACAGCTTTCTGCAGGAAAGCAATGAGTTCCGATATGGCGTTTTTTTGTCCCCAGTCTTCCCATGAGTGGCCTCCCGGTCCTCGAACGGATACCCTGTACCTTCTGCATCCCACAGCGGAAAGGGAAAAACTCTCCATGCCCAGATCCAGACAAAAGAAAGCATGGGGCAGAAAATCAGAACGGGAAAGGTAGTGCCGGATTCCCTTCAGGTTTCCCTCCCCCTCTTCTCCTGTGGAAAAAAGCAGACGCAGCGGCCGGTTCAGCAGCAGCCTTTTGCTGTGGACCCCTGCGGCCAGCATGATAAGGAAGGAAACGGCCGCAAGATTATCCGCCACACCAGGGCCACAGAGTCGCTCCTCTTCTATCTGAAGCTCCCCACCGCCCGGGCCGACAACATCCATATGGGCATCCATAACCACAGGTGCCGTCTTCTGTTTATGGGAAAAAATTACTTCCAGATTACCCGCACCATCCACCGTAAAGGGAATGCCCATGGATGCAAGCCGTTGTCCCAGTACAACACGGCGGGGGGCCTCATTTCCCGTTGGTCCGCAGGCAGCCATCAGGGGCTTCAGCAGCGACAGAAAGTCTTTTTCTTTCCATGTTTCCATAAGGAATCCTCCTTTTTTATTACCATAGGCCTCTCTGTGTTTTTTTGCAAAAAAAGGACCCTTGACAGCTTTGTGATTGTGTTTACTTTTTTGCCATAAAAGAGCTTGCCATGGCAGTTACGACTCTTTTCTATAATATACAGGAAGCAAAGACATGGATAAAAAATGTGCATAAAATTGTATAAAAAATTTATAAATAAAAAACTTTTATAATGAAATTAGGTTGCGGTGCAAAAAGAATTATATTGTCTCATTTCATATAAAAAAGAGCAAAGATAAAAACAAAAATAATAGATAAAAGGAGGTGCTGTTATGACACTGGTAAGATGGGAACCTTTCCGCAACGTTGCCTCTCTGCAGGATCGTATTAACCGGATGTTTGACGACGCTTTTAACAAGGCCAGAGATGTGGAGGAAGACGGTATGGGTGCATGGCGGCCTTCGGTGGATATTTTTGAGACGGAAAGCGCCATTATTCTGGAAGCCGAGCTTCCCGGTGTAACCCGTGATGATATCAGTGTAGAAGTGGAAAACAATGTGCTTTCCCTGAAAGGAGAGCGAAAGGAAGTGCGTGAGGTGGAAGATGACCGCTACTACCGCAGGGAGAGGATTGTGGGCCGGTTTCACCGGGCTTTTACCCTGCCAGTGGATGTGGATCATGAGCAGATCCGTGCCAACTTCCAGAATGGTATTCTTCGACTGGAAGTTCCCAAGCCAGAGGAGAAAAAACCTAAGAAAATCGCCATTAAGGTGGATAACTGATAGCCGGTTTTCCCTGCCGGAGAAGCCCTCCCTCCGGCAGTTCAAAGTCCTTTCTTATGGAAAGGCAGCATAAGTACCTTCCCCCGGAAAAGGCCCTGATCAGGGCCTTTTCTTTTTTCCCGTAAATCGTTACAGTCCTGTCTGCGGTCCGGGATGACCCGTGTACCTTATCCAGTGGTTTTATGTTACATTCATACCCCAGGCGAGACTTGTGAGTTCTTTTCTCCATACAAAATGGCAGCACCTTCTCAGAGACAGTGCCGAAACTCCGGAATCCATTGCCGCTGCCCTCAACCTTGATGCAGGCAAGCTGCAGAAGGTGACGGACCGCTATCCGGCCCGGATTAACCCCTACTATATGAATCTTGTCAAAAAATACGGAAAACCTCTTTTCCGGCAGGCTGTCCCCTGTGAAGAGGAGCTGGAGGATCTGCCCTGGCTTTTCCCGGACGGGCTCTGCGAAGAGAAGCAGTCTCCGGTTCGCGGAGTTTTTCACCGGTATCCGGACCGGGTTATATTGGCTGTATCGTCAGAATGCGCTCTTTTCTGCAGGCACTGCATGCGAAAAAGGGATGTGGGAAAGAAAAAGTTTTTTGACAGAGAAGCCGCCCTCGCCTACCTTGAGAATCATGAAGAGATCAAAGACGTGATTTTGTCCGGTGGTGATCCTTTCATGCTTTCCGACGACTGCCTTCATGAGCTTCTTTCGGCCTTACGACGTATTCCCCATGTGGAAACATTGCGTATTCATACGCGTATGCCCTGTACCCTTCCCCAGCGGATCACGCCGGAGCTGGTGAGTATGCTCCGTTGCCATGCGCCCCTTTTCATTAATACTCATTTTAATCATCCCTATGAGATTACGGGTGAAAGTGCCTTTGCTTGCGGGCTTCTGGTGGATGCGGGTATTCCCGTGGGATGTCAGTCCGTGCTTCTCAGGGGGGTTAATGACAACAGCCAGATTCTGAAAGATCTTTTTCGTGGTCTTCTTCGTATTCGGGTTAAGCCGTACTATCTTCACCACCCGGATCCTGTGGCGGGTATTTTGCCTTTTCGTATGGATCTTGCGGAGGGCCTTGGGATTTACAGCAAGATCCTTGGTCATATTTCCGGCATGGCCGTACCGCCTTATATGGTGGATCTGCCCGGAGGCGGTGGTAAAACAGCCCTTTCCCGGAACTGTTTTCCGGAAGCGGATGCCAACGGCTGGATACGATTGAAAAATTTTGAAGAAAAACAGTATTTTTATCCGGCACTGGCCCGTCCTCTGGGGCCTGCCATCCTGTCATAGAAACAAAGGAGAAAGCATGGAGCTTGTGCTGACCAAAATGCATGGTCTGGGAAATGATTTCATTTTGGTGGATGATCGTGATGGCCGGGTGGCGGGCAGATATCCGTATCCGGATCTGGCCCGAAAGCTCTGTGACCGTCATTTCAGTATCGGCGGAGACGGACTCATCGTGGTACTGCCTTCCCAGAGCTGTGACATGGCCTTTGCCATTTTTAATTCCGATGGTTCTGAAGCGGGAATGTGCGGTAACGGCATGCGTTGTTTCGCCAGGTTTCTGTATGAAAAAGGACTGTTGCGGCAGAAGGTGATTACTGTGGAAACCCTTTCTGGTCCCGTGGTCTGCATCCTGGAAAATGATGAAGAGGACAGGGTTATGGGGGTGCGTGTGGACATGGGGCCTCCCAGATTACTTCCGGCAGACATCCCCTTTGTATGGGATGGGGGCAAAGAGCCCCTTGAGGTAGCCCTTAAGGTTCTGGACCAGACTTTTCAGGTGACACCGGTTTCCATGGGCAACCCCCATGCGGTTATTTTTATGGAAGATATTGATCCGGTACCCCTGGAAATATGGGGGCCGGCCGTGGAAAATCACCCTTCCTTTCCGGAAAAAACCAATGTGGAGTTTGTGCAGGTTCTTTCTCCGGAAAGCATACGGGTTCGTGTCTGGGAAAGGGGGGCCGGTGTTACCCTTGCCTGCGGTACCGGTGCCTGTGCCGCTCTGGTTGCCTCTGTTCTAACGGGCAGAACGGGAAAAAAAGTGGAAGTACTTCTTCCCGGTGGCCGTCTTCTGGTGGAATGGGATGATCGGTCCGGTCATTTGTACAAAAGCGGGCCCGCGGAAACGATTTTTGAAACCAGCATACGAATATGAGGAAGAACATGGATTGTCAACAGGAAGTGGACAGGGCCGTGAACCATATCCGGAAGCAGACTTCCAGTGTTCCGGAGGTTCTTGTGATGACAGGAACGGGGCTGGGGCAGAGCACGGGAAGCCTTCATGTTCAGGCCCGTATACCCTATGGTGATATTCCCGGTTTCCCTGTCTCCACGGTGGAAAGCCATGCCGGAGAACTGGTGCTGGGCTGCCTTGGTGGCAGGCAGGTGGCGGTCATGCGGGGGCGTTTTCATCTGTATGAAGGGTACAGTCCTTCCGCCATTACCTTTCCTGTCCGGGTATTTCAGGCCATGGATGTGAAGACCATGATCGTTACCAATGCCGCTGGAGGGGTGGGGGCGGATTTTCGGGTGGGTGATCTCATGCTCATCGAAGACCATATCAATCTCACAGGAGAGAATCCTCTGGTGGGACCTAATCGTGATGCCTGGGGGCCGAGATTCCCCGATATGTCCTGTGTGTATGATCGGGACCTGGGAAGCCTTGCAAAGGATACGGCCCTTGAACTGGGATTTTCCCTTCAAAAAGGAGTCTATCTCGGACTGAAAGGTCCCAGCTTTGAAACTCCTGCGGAAATTCGTTTTTTCAGCCGTATGGGTGCCCATGCCGTGGGCATGTCCACGGTAATCGAGGTGATAGCCGCCCGTCATGCCGGCATGCGGGTACTGGGGCTTTCCACCATTACCAACATCAATGATCCGGACAACCCCGATACGGCTACCATCGAAGCCATTGTGGAGGAAGCGGGCAAGACCGCAGAGCGTCTTGACAGGCTCCTCACCCGGATAGTGGAGAAGATGTGATGAACGTGGATCTTTTCGTGGAGAATGGCTGGATACTCACCATGGATGGGGGGGACAGGGCCTGGGAAAAGGGAGGAATGGCAGTCCGTGGAGAAGAAATTGTTGCCATCGGATCCATGGAAAGCCTTTCCCACATTCGGGCAGAAGAATGTATCAATGCCGCCGAAGCCATTGTGCTCCCGGGTTTTGTCAATGTGCATACCCACGCATCCATGACCCTTTTTCGCGGGCTGGCCGATGACCTGCCTCTGATGAACTGGCTGGAAAACCATATTTTCCCCGCAGAGGCAAAGCTGACGGAGAATCTTGTGGGATTAGGTGCGGAGCTGGCCTGCCTTGAGATGATGGCCTCGGGAACGACCACCTTCTGTGACATGTATCTTTTTGAAAATGCAGTGGCGGAAGCTGCGAACCGGGCCGGAATGCGGGCGGTTGTGGGTGAGGTTCTCTATGATTTTCCTTCTCCCTGTTATGGTCCCATTGAAAAGGGATTCGCCCATGTGGAAAAAATGATTGAGAGATGGAACAGTCATCCCCGAATTACCGTTGCCCTGAAGCCCCACTCGCCCTATCTATGTGCGCCGGATCTTTTGCAGAAGGCCTTTCAGATGGCCCGGACCCATCAGCTCCCCTTTGTGATCCATCTTTCTGAAACTTTGGCGGAAAAAGAAAAAATTCTCGCAGCATACGGCAAAAGTCCCACAGCCCACCTGGCTTCGCTGGGCGTACTGTCACCGCAGACCCTTGCGGCCCACTGCGTGGTAATGGATGGGGAGGATATCGCCCTTCTGGCAGAAACAGGAACCTGTGTGGCTCACAACCCCCAGAGCAACATGAAGCTGGCCTCAGGTATAGCGCCCGTTCCCGCCTTTCTTCAGGCAGGCATTCCCGTGGGGCTGGGTACGGATGGTGCTGCTTCCAACAATGATCTCAATATGTTTTCTGAAATGAGAACCGCTGCCCTTCTGCATAAGGTGGCTTCGGGAGATCCTACGGTGATGGATGCCCGGACCGTGTTGCGCATGGCCACCATAGAGGGAGCCCGGTGTCTGGGTATGGACCATAAAACAGGCTCCCTTGAGGTGGGAAAACAGGCAGATTTCATTCTGATCCGTCGGAATGCTCCCCATATGACCCCCATGTACAACCCCTTTTCCCATGTGATTTATGCCGCCGGTCGCAACGATATTTCCGATGTCTTTGTTGCAGGCCGGGGGGTGTACAGAAACCGTACCTTTATAACGCTGGATGCGGAAAGAATCTGTGCTGGTGTACGGGAGGCAGCACGGAGTTTTTGCTGAGAAAGGCAGAAGCAGAAAGGCCTGTCTTTTGCTCTGCCAGACCTGCCCGAATTTGCCCATAAGTACTTTGGCGCTTCCCTGAGGCAGGTCCCTGCCTTGGGGCAAGAACCAGAGCCTTCCTCTCCAGTTGCTTTATGATCCGTCGGAACTCGCTCAGGGAGGTTTTGTTCAGAAGCGCTTATCAAAAAGAAGGCTTTCGTCTGCCGATCCTGCATGTATCGGCAGACGAAAGCCCCTGTATCTGTATGGCACATGTACAGGGGCTTGATTTTTCAGTACTGTGAAGTTAAGTTTTTCCAATCGGATATGGAATCATCCTGTGTCCTGTGTGCGGCAACAGCTTCCCTTTCGTCTCTCCGCGCTCCCTACCTTTTCATAATGCTCCGGAGGTTTATCCGTGATTCCTTCCCTGATCATCCTGCAAGCCTTCAGGAGAAACAAAAGTCCCGGGAAGATGAACGAGGATGCCAGGGCGTTTTTGTCTTTTTCGGCAGAAAAAAATTTTACGCCAAGGCGTATGGCCCTTCTGTTCGGTATTCTTTTTTATGGCATATTTGGCTTTGTGGATAATTCCCTGCTTGGCCCTTTCGCCCTCTATGTTATTTTTACCGCCCGTTATCTGCTTATCATTCCTCTGGCTCTTCTTGTTCTGGGGCTCAGCTATCGTACAGCCTGGGTACAGCGGCATTTCGAGGGCTTCATTTCCCTGCTCATATCCCTTGCCGCCATCAGCATGGTGATCATGGTCGTGATGGCAGAGAGTGAAGCCATTCTGTCCCACTTTATGTTCGGCCTGCTTCTGGTACTGTTTGTGGGCTACAGCCTGTTCCGGTTCTTTTTTTTCTGGGCTGCTGTTACGGGTGGCATTATTATCACGGCCTTTCTATGCGCCCTTCCGTGGATGCCTCTGGAACCTTCCTTACGGACAGCCTATATCCTGCAGTTTATCTGTGCCTATGTTGCCAGTATGATCGGTGCCTTTGTCATGGAATCCGCATCTTACAGAGATTACCTTTCCCGCAAGGATGCGGATGATCAGCGAAACAAGCTGAATATCCTCAATGCGGAGCTTGAGACCCGTGTGGAAGAAAGAACCCGCATTTATAACGAAAAGGCAGAGGAGGCCGAAGAGCTTCTCCGCCAGCAGCATATCGTGGAGAGAACCCTGCGCATGACGGAAAAACAGCACAGGGATTTACTTGAAATTGTGGAGGATGCCTGTTTCGAGATGGATCTTGAGGGCCGGGTGAAGTTTTTCAATACGGCTCTCTGCCGTATTACGGGAAGGCACGCTCCCGAAATCAGGGCAAACCGGTTTTTTTGCTGGCTCAATGTGGACGATGGCACTCTTTTGAGAAAGCGGATGGAAAGTATGGGGCATGTGGGGGGAACCAGTATTCTTTCCCTTTCCCTGAAAAAGCCCGATGGAGAGATCCTGCGGATCCGGCTCAGCCTGTCTCCCGTAGAGGATGGAGAAAGCCGGATTTCCGGATTCCGGTGTGTGGGGAGGGATGTGAGCCGGGAGGGTGATAGTGCAGGGCATAAAGACGGAGAAAAACCCTTTCGGCCGGATAGTGAGCACCTTGGTTTTCTCCGCCATATGGCCCACAGCATGCGTACTCCACTGAATGCTTTTGTGGGCGGGTTGCATCTTCTGGCCGGAAACGGATGCGGGAGTGCGCACAGGGAATCTCTGGGTGAGGCTGCTGAACGGATGCAGCGTGTTCTGGAGGATATGCAGGACTATATTCAGATGACGGAAGGGCAATGGCTTCCCCATGGAGGGGTTTTTTCTCCGGAGGAGGCTGCCTCGGAAATCTGCACCCGTTACCGAAGGTGGTCTGAGAGCCGGAATCTGGAATTTGTTTTTAAAACCCGGAGTCTGCCACCCTCTATACAGGGGAATGCGGGTTTTTTCCGGGGGAGCCTTGGCAAACTGCTGGATAATGCCCTGCGCTTTACGGAAAGGGGAAAAATAGAGGTTTTTCTGGGCTGCCGGAATATAGCGGGAAGTCTCTGGCTGTCCATGGAAATTTCCGACACAGGATGTGGTATGGATGAGGAGACCCTTGCCCTTGCCCTTGCTTCTCCTTTCCGTATGGAATTTCAGAAAGAGCATCGGGAAGGACTGGGCCTTGGCCTTGCTTTCATCCGTCTGATGATCGAAGAAATGGGCGGTACCCTGCGTATCCGAAGTAAACCCGGTAACGGTACTCAGGTTATATGTGAAATGCCCGTGAAAGAATCGGTGGAGGTTTTCAGCCTTCCCCTTGCAGAAGAAGAGGACGGGGAAGAAGAGCTTCGTATTCTGCTGGTGGAAGATAACATAATCAATCAAAAAATCACCATGAAGCTTCTGGATACAAAAGGGCATTTAGCCGACCTTGCTGAAAATGGTTTTGAGGCTCTGGAAAAAGTGAAGGCGCAAAGCTATGATCTTGTGCTGATGGATATTCAGATGCCAGGAATGGATGGCATCACAGCTACAAGGAAAATCCGGGAAGGCTTTTGCGGAGACAAAAAGAAAAAGATTCCCATAGTAGCATTTACGGCCCATGTCTCAGCCGGCGACAGGCAGGCCTGCCTGGACGCGGGAATGGAAGATGTACTCACCAAGCCGGTGAAACCCGTGGATCTGCATGCCATGCTGCGAAAATGGACAAGACGGCAACCGAAGGATCTCTGAGTCTGGAGAATATTCGGTATTTGAGAACGTTATGGAGAAAAGGCTGGATCAGAATGAACAGAAACAAAGAATGGATGGCTGTGGTCAGAGGGGAGGCACCTGCCGATCTTCTTCTGACAGGGGCAAAAATCGTGAATGTGTATACAGGAGAAATTCTGGAACAGTCCCTTGCCGTTCATCAGGGGCGTTTTGCAGGATTCGGGGACTATGAGGCAAAGGATACGATCCATCTGAAGGGCCTGTTTCTGATTCCGGGTTTCATTGACGCCCACGTTCACATAGAAAGCAGTATGGCCGCACCATCCCAGTTTGTGAAAACCGTTCTTCCCAGAGGTACGACAGCCGTTGTGGCTGATCCCCATGAAATTGCCAATGTACTGGGGAAGGAAGGCATTCAGTATATGCTGGATGCCAGCGAAAATCAGCCCATGGATCTTTTTTTCACCCTGCCATCCTGCGTGCCAGCTACGCACATGGAAACCGCTGGAGCCAGGCTGGAGGCAGAGGATCTGGAACCTTTTCTGAGCCATCCAAGGATTCTGGCTCTGGCGGAAATGATGAATTTTCCGGGGGTGATATTCGGTGATCCCGGTGTTCATGCCAAAATTAAAGCCAGTCATGGTGCCGGGAAACCGGTAGATGGCCACGCTCCCGGTCTTTCCGGCAAAGCCCTGAACGCCTACCTTTCCGCAGGTATTGCTTCGGACCATGAATGCACCACTGCGGAGGAAGCATTGGAAAAAATGCGGGGTGGTATGCACATCATGGTGCGGGAAGGCACCTGTGCTCAGAATCTTTACGGACTTCTGCCTGCCCTGAATGAGCAGACCTGTCGGCGGATGATGTGGTGTACGGATGATCGTCACCCCCATGATCTGATGCAGGAAGGTCATGTGGATGATATTGTACGCCGGGCCATTGCAGAGGGAGTGGATCCCGTAACGGCCATTCAGATGGCTACCCTGAACCCTGCGGAGTATTTTGGTTTGCGGGACAGGGGGGCTATAGCGCCGGGCCTGCAGGCGGATTTCCTGGTGGTGAGAGATCTGGATGCCCTGCATATTGATGCTGTGTATGTAAAAGGACGGCTTGTGGCGGAAAAGGGACAGCTTGCGGCAGATATTGTGCTTCCCGAAACGCATTCTCCTCCGGAATCCATGCGCCTGAGGGAAGACCAGCTGGATTTTTCCATTCCGGCGGAAGGGAAACGGATCCGGGTTATGGAAGTTATACCGGGGCAGGTGGTAACCGCGAGCCTTGTCATGGATGCCTGTATCCGTGACGGGCTGGCAGTGGCGGATCCGGAGCAGGATCTGGTAAAGCTTGCTGTGGTGGAGCGTTATACGGGGAGTGCCGGATGCGGCATGGGGTTTGTCCGGGGCCTTGGTATCCGCAAGGGAGCTCTGGCTTCCAGTGTGGGCCATGACTCCCATAATCTCATTGTTGCCGGAGATACGGATGACGACATGAGAACAGCGGCTGAGGCTGTGATTGCCATGAAAGGCGGTATGGTTGTGGTGAAGGAGGGCAGGGTTGTGGCTTCCCTCTCCCTTTCCATAGCCGGACTGATGTCCACCGCGGCCATGGAAGACATTGATGCCGCCATGGCGGATCTGATCCGGGAGGCAAAAGCTCTGGGTTGCACACCGGCAGATCCCTTCATGACCGTAGGCTTTCTCTCCCTGCCCGTTATTCCTTCCTTAAAGCTCACGGATAAAGGCCTTGTGGATGTGGACCGTTTTGAACGGGTGCCTCTTTTTCTGGAAGAGGGCAGAGAGTGACACGGCAAACGGTGGAGCACTGCTGGCGGACAGTTTGGGAAAGGTCTTTGGATGGGTAGAAGCTGTTCACGTTTTTTTCTGGAGGTATCCCTTTGTCCCCTTTTTCTTTGGTGAAAGATTTTCCTGCCTCCCCTCTGGTCATTGCCCACAGGGGGTACAGAATGCGTTTTCCGGAAAATACCCTGCCCGCCTTTGATGCGGCATGGAACGCCGGTGCCCGCATGGTTGAGCTGGATGTGCAATGGAGCCGGGATGGCCGGATCATGGTGCATCATGATACAAGTCTGGAACGTTGCAGCAATGGCAAGGGAATGGTCAGGGAACATAATGCATATTTTCTGCGGCAGCTGGATGCGGGATCATGGTTTTCCCGTGCCTTTGCGGGAACGGTTATTCCCTTTCTGGAAGAGGTGGTCGCCGGTGTTCCCGAGGGAGGCTGGCTCAATGTGGAGGTTAAGCCGGAGGCTGTTTCAGAAGCCAAAAACATGAGCAGAATGCTGGCCTCTCTGATGGCCATATGTGCTCCATTGAAGGGTCGCATTGTGGTATCGAGCTTTCATCATGGTTTTCTGAAACAGCTGGCACGGCTTCCCCATGCACCTTTCATCGGTGTGCTGAGCAGCCGCTGGCAGAAGGAAGAAGCCCTTCTGGCCTTTGCTACGGAACTCAAGGCCTTTGCCTGGCATCCCGACCACAGGGGCCTGGAAAAAACGGTGGTTCGCCGTATGAAGGAGGCCGGGCTCCGGGTTTATCCTTATACGGTCAATGATCAGGACCGGGCAGCCGCCCTGCTGGCCATGGGCGTGGATGGCTTTTTTTCCGATGACGCTGAAATTTTAAAAGGAAGGGATGGGTATGATTCTACCTGATCGAATGAGCATTGGTGCAAAATTGATGACAGGAGTAGTCGTCCTGCTGATTCTGACCTGTTCCGGCATGGGTTTTTTTTCGTACCGCGCGGCTTATCAGACCCTTCATAATACCATTGAAGAGTCCCTGCCCGTCATTGCGGAAGAAGGCGCCAAATATATCCGGGGTCAGCTGGACAACTATATTCTGGGCATAGAAAGTGTGGCTCAGCGTCAGGTGATTCGGAGCATGAACTGGCAGGAACAGCGACTGGCCATGGAAAGCGAGGTCCGTCGGCTGGGATATATGGATATGGGTATTGTCACCCCCGACGGGCTGGCCCGTTATCCGGATGGGACTACGGCTGAGCTGGGAGACCGTGGTTACGTGAAGGATGCCTTTGGTGGAAAAACCGTGATATCGGATGTGATTATCAGCCGTATTATTGATGCACCGGTTATGATGATGGCAAGTCCTGTCCGGGATGAGAACCGACGGATTGTGGCTGTTCTCATCGCCCGGCTGGACGGTAATGTCCTTTCCCGCATTTCTGGGGACATCAAATACGGAGAAAATGGATACTCCTATGTGATTAATGAAAAAGGCGCTCTGGTTGCCCACAACAATCGGGATTACGTGATGGAATCCCGCAATTTTCTTGAAGAGGGAAAAAACAATCCCCAGTACCGGCGCGTATCCGAAATGATGCAGCGCATGGTCAGGGGGGAGCGTGGTTTTGATGAATATCATTTTATGGGAGAAGACCGTCTTTTCGGTTTTGTTCCCATTGAAGGGACCAACTGGTTCATTACCGTTGGGGCGTTGAAGAATGAGGTCTTTGCGGATATTCATGCCATGCGGCTCCGCTTTCTGCTGTTTTCCGCAGGTTTTATTGCACTGGGGTGCATAGCCGCTTTTTTCTTCAGCCGGGCCCTTGTCTCTCCCATCCGGGATGTGGTCAGCATGTTGAAGGATATTGCCGGAGGAGAAGGCGATCTGACCCGGCGGCTCAGTGTGTCTACAAAAGATGAGATTGGTGATCTTGCTGCGTACTTCAATGCCTTTGTAGAAAAAATTCAGTCTCTTGTAACCATGATCGGTGACAATGTGCAAACCCTTGCCTCTTCCGCATCGGGTCTTTCCGCTGTCAGTACCCAGACCACGCAGGGTGTACAGTCTATGTCCGCAAAAACCTCTACAGCAGCCAGAGCTGCGGAGGAATCGCGTCTGAACACAACGGCTGTTGCGGCCAGTATGGAAGAAACCAGCACCAACCTTACCTCTGTGGCCAGCGCCACTGAAGAGATGAGCGCCACCATTGGAGAAATTGCATCGGGTTCGGAAAAGGCAAGGGCCATCAGCCATCAGGCGGGAGTTCAGGCGGCCTCCGTTTCTGCCCTGATGCATGAATTCGGGCAGGCCGCCCGTGAGATTGATCAGGTAAGCGAGACCATAACCAATATCTCTTCCCAGACCAATCTTCTGGCCCTCAATGCCACCATAGAGGCGGCCAGGGCCGGGGATGCCGGTAAGGGTTTTGCCGTGGTTGCAGGGGAAATCAAAGAGCTGGCCCGTCAGACCGCTGCCGCAACGGAAGATATCAAATCAAGGATCAGCGGCGTGCAGGAGTCTTCTGCCACAGCCATTGCGGATATTGAGAAGATTACCGGTGTGATTGCAGAGGTCTGTGAACTGGTTGCCGGCATGGCCGCTGCCATTGAGCAGCAGACGGCCGTTACCCGGGAAGTGGCCGCCAACATTGCCCAAGCCTCCACCGGTGTGCAGGATGCCAATGAAAGGGTTTCTCACATTGCTTCTTCGTCGGAAACCATGGAAGCGGATATCCGGGATGTGGATCAGACGGCAGCGGAACTTAAGGCCGGTGGTCAGAAGGTGGAAGAAAGTGCGGTGGAGCTTTCCCGGCTGGCCGGACATCTGAGAGAGCTGGTATCCCAGTTCAGAGTTTGACAATAGGAGAATGCATGTCTTTTTTACCCTCTACCCGTCCCATCTGGCCCCATCCCGAAGAGGAAGGGGTTGTTCAGGTTATTGATCAGCGGCTTCTGCCCCACAAGGTGCAGATTCTGGATTTGCGCACAGTGGAGGATGCCATAGAAGCCATTCGGACCCTTACGGTGCGGGGTGCCCCTCTTATCGGGGCCTCTGCCGCCTGGGCCATGTATCTTGCCGCCTTCACTTCTCCCGGAGGCAGGGCGGAGTACCCTTGGATGGAAGACTGCTGCCGGAGAATCAAAGAGGCCCGTCCCACGGCCGTCAACCTTGCATGGGCTGCGGACCGGCTGATGGAAAAGCTGGTAGGGGTTCCGGAAGGCCCGGAACGAATTGTGGCCATGTATGAGGAAGCGGCAGCGGTTACGGATGAAGAAGCCCGTCGCTGCAGAGCCATTGGCGAGCATGGTCTTCCCCTTATTCAGGAGATAGCCAGAGTTAAAAACGGTGCTCCCGTCAACATTCTCACCCACTGTAATGCGGGATGGCTGGCCTGTGTGGCATACGGAACGGCTACAGCTCCTATTTATGCGGCCCATGGTGCGGGAATTCCCGTTCATGTGTGGGTGGATGAAACCCGTCCTTTGAATCAGGGTTCCCGGCTTACGGCCTGGGAGCTGGGAGAGGCTGGGGTACCCCATACGGTGATTGCGGACAATACGGGAGGCCATCTCATGCAGCAGGGGATGGTGGATATGGTGATTGTGGGAACGGACCGGACCACCGGTACAGGAGATGTGGCCAACAAAATCGGGACCTATCTCAAGGCTCTGGCCGCAAAGGACAATGGCGTGCCATTTTACGTAGCTCTGCCCTCTTCCACCATTGACTGGGAGCTGGAAAAGGGATCGGATATTCCCATAGAAGCCAGAAGTCCGGATGAAGTGCGGTATGTCCATGGCATGGACGATGAGGGCAGGCTGACAAGGGTGCTGGTGCCTCCGGCTGCCAGTCCTGCCATGGATTATGCCTTTGATGTGACACCGGCCAGGCTGGTGACGGGTCTCATTACGGAAAAGGGTTTCTGTGCGGCCAGCAGAGAGGGACTTCTTTCTCTTTTTCATGAACCATAGGGTCTGGTGGAACAGGAAGGAAGAGTTTGGCTGTGCATGGGCCATGCTTGGTATGATTTTTTTGACCGGCCGTCTTAGACGTACCGGTGCTTGTTAAAAAAGGGTGGCCATGGCCACCCTTTTTTCATACCGGATGATTTTGTATCGGTTTTCTGATGGTTTCGCAGCAGAACAACATTTTATTTTTCAGTTACATAGGTGCCGGGTGCCGGGCCAAGGTCTCTGGCTTTTTCCGGAGGCCATGGCAGTTTGTCCGTTTCCGGCTGACTGCGTTCCTTCAGCCAGGCAGTCCAGTCCGGCCACCAGCTGCCTTCGTGCATGTGGGCCGTGGCCAGCCAGTGCTCCGGTCCTTGGCCGAGGGTACCGTCCGTATGGTAATGCCCTTTGCTTCCCGGAGGGTTGATGACGCCCGCAATGTGACCGCTGGAGGAAAGAACGAACTTGATGGGCGATGTTACAAAGTGGGGAATTCTGTATACGGATTTCCACGGGGCAATGTGATCTTTCAGTGTACCTACGGAATAAAGATCCATATCGATGTTCCGGAGATCAATGCTGCGGCCGTCGTCCATGCGGAATTTACCTTCGGTGAGTTCATCTTCCAGATAGAGACGCTCAAGGATATCAATGTGCAGCCGCATGGGCATGCGGGTGCCGTCGTCGTTCCAGAACAGGAAATCCAGATTGAAGGGGTCTTTTCCGAGGAAGAACTCATCAATGAGGAAGTTCCAGTACAGATCTCTGGGTCTCAGAAGGCTGTAGGTCTGCATCATGTTGGACTTGGGCAGGTAGCCCTGTTCTTCCATGAGATCCTGTAAAAAGGTAATCTGGCTTTCGTCAATAAAGCATCTCAGATCGCCGGCATCGCTGAAATCCAGCTGTGCGGCGAAAAAGGATATGCTCTGGATGGAGGTATCTTCCTGGCTCCTGAGATAGGCTGTGGCAATGGCACAGAGAATGGCTCCCATGCAGTATCCCGTAAGGTGTACCCCCTTACTTCCCGTGATGTTGCGGATTTCCGCTACGGCCTCCACAAGACCGGTTTTGACATAGCTGTCAATGCCATCGTTGCGGAAGCTGCCGTCCACATTTTTCCAGCTGATGATAAACACGGTGAAACCCTGTTCCGTCAGGTAGCGAGCCAGGCTGTTGTGGGGGCTAAGGTCCAGAATGTAGTATTTGTTGATCCAGGCTGGAACCAGGAGGATGGGGGTGCCGACGGCTTTATCCGTAACGGGTTCGTACTGGATCAGCTCGATGAGACGATTGCGGTACACTACTTTACCGGGAGTGCAGGCAAGGGTTTTGCCCACCTCGTAATAGTCATCCCGGCTGTGACGGACCACCAGCTCCCCCCCATGGGTGGAGAGGGTATCAATAAGGTTTTGTATACCTTTGACGATATTCTGCCCGCCTTGTTCCATGGTGGTGCGGATTACCTCCGGGTTGGTTACGGGAAAGTTGAGAGGGTTCATCATGGCGGTAATCTGGTGGGTAAAAAACTGTACCAGAAGATTGGAATGATTGGAAACACCGCGGATATCCTGAAGCCGGGTTTCCAGGTGGCTTTCCAGCCGAAGAAAAGTATCTCTGTAAAGGGAGAAGGGCCATGTTTCCCATTGGGGATCCCGGAAGCGGCGGTCAACGGAAGGAGGAGCCGTACCGGTCTGGATGGCTGCCATATCCGATAAAAAATGCATTTGCTCCAGAAAGAGGCGAAAGCGGGTTCCGGGGCTCCATGCCAGATGGATCATGGCGTCGAAATAGGCCCTGCTGAAGGCGGGAATATCAATGGGCCCGGTCAGGGGAACCATGGCTTTCCGGAAGTTACGGTCAATAATATGGGCTGCTTCCAGAACGCTGTCTTGAGTTGGCTTTTCCATGTTCTCTACAGCAGGATTCTCTTTGGCTGGTTTGGGATTGCGGATAATGGGCTTTTTCTGGGCTTTCATGAATCCTCCTTGCTGATATAACGAAGGTGGGAAGGGCTAACAGGGGGCAGGTCGCATTTCGGGAAACTCCGTCTTCTATATCATGCTTTATGAACAAGGAGCAATCCCTGTTGTTTTTTGCGGTGGAATCCTTCATCCTTTGATAAAAAAGACCCCGTGAATTTTTTGTGGTATACAAGTATGATCTTTATGGAAAAAGAGGGTGTTTTTTGCCCTGAATAATCCTTTGCAGGGCTTGCCGTCATATTGTTTTTTGTGTGTGAACCTTGTTTATTAGGGCAAAATCGTTATGCCAGCAGGATGACACTCTGTACTCATAGGGAGACGGAATCCTCAGGATTCACTAACTTTCCCCCCTTTCCCCTCTGCATGCAGGAGGCGCCATGTTTTCCTCCCTTTCTTCTCTGAAAGCCGTTTCACGGACACTGATGCTTCCTCTTTTTTTCAGGGCGGAAGAATGTCATGCAGCAGACCCCATTGTCCATGACCCCATGGCACGGGAACTTGTTGATCAGATCCCTTATAACTTTCATGCATTCAGGGGCCATACCCTGATGAAAACCGCAACACTGATGCGTGTGGCTGCCGTGGACCGCATGGTGCGGGACTTTCTTGCTTCCCATCCGGATGCGGTGGTGGTGAACGTGGGCGCCGGGCTGGACACCCGTTTTTTCCGCATGGACACGGGGAAGCTGGACTGGTATGAACTGGATCTGCCGGAAGTGATGGCCATCCGCCGTTTCTTTTTTGAGGAAACCCGGAGGTATCATATGATTGACGCGTCACTGCAAGATACCGGATGGTATGGTTCCATAGCGTCGGAGGGCCGCCCTCTGCTGATTATTGCGGAGGGTGTTCTGATGTATCTGTCAGAAAAGTGTGTGCGGAGTTTTGTGCAACAGATTCAGAAACATTTTGCCTGCTCTTCTCTGGTATTTGATGCCGTCAGTCCCTATCAGGTGGCGATGAGTGCTTTCAACCCTACCCTCTGGCTGATGGGAGCCCGTTTCAGCTGGGGTATCAGCAGTCCCCGTGAACTGGAAGGCTGGCAGGGAGATATCCGGCTTTATGAAAGCTGCTATTACCTGAATGAGCCCCTGCCCCGGATGGGGTGGCTGAACTTTTTTTCCTGTTCACCGGCCGTACGTTTTGGCTTTTCCGTGCAGGCCTATGTTCTTGGAAAAACACCTTCTCCCTGAGCCACCGGACCTTCAAGGTCCTTATCCCCATGGTATTGATTTAAAAACGTTTTTGTGGAGTCCCTATGCTGACAGAAGATGAAAAAAAGATTATCAGTGCCATTCAGGGAGATCTTCCTCTGGATCCAAGGCCCTACAGAATTCTTGCCGAAAGTGTTGGAATGGATGAGGATCGCTTTCTTATCCTTCTTAAAGGACTGGATGAAAGAAAGCTGATCCGTCGTTATGGAGCCACCCTGCGCCATCAGAAATCCGGTTTCTCGGCCAATGCCATGGTGGCATGGAAGGCTCCGGAAGACAGGGTTCTTGAGATTGGCAGAATCATGGCTGGTTTTGAAGCCGTTTCCCATTGCTATCGCAGGGATCCCAAGCCGGGCTGGCCCTATAATCTTTATACCATGGTCCATGCGAGAACCCATGAATCCTGTCGCAGTCTCGTGGCGGAAATGTCGCAGCAGGCAGGCCTTGCAGAGTACTCCATGCTGTTCAGCATCCGGGAGCTGAAAAAAACATCCATGCGCTATTTCGAGTCGGAAGACTGGATGGAAGATGGCGAAGGGTGAGAAAGGTTTACAGATGGGGTATTCCGGCGTGCAGGCCCCATGACCGCTGTCACGGGGCCTCTGCCTGTTACTTTTTCCGTGCCAGTACAACAGCCCGGTTGACAATATTTTCCACAAAATAGCCAAAATGACGCAGTACATCTTTGTCCGGGCCTGAAGCGCCGAAGGTTTCTATGGAAATAATGTCGCCTTCGTCACCTGCATACTTATGCCAGCCCATGGCAATGCCGGCTTCAATCACCAGCCTTTTTGTAAGGGCCGGGGGCAGAATGCGTTTTTTGTATTCGTCCGTATCCTTTTCAAAGAGTTCCCAAGAGGGCATGCTGATCACCCGTGCCTGAATTCCTTTTTCCAGAAGAATCCTGCGTGCCTCCACAGCCAGATGCACCTCAGAACCGGAAGCAATGAGAGCCATATCCGGTGTTCCTTCGGCATCCTCCAGAATATAGGCACCCCTTTCCGGCCGTCCTCTTTTATTGTCGGTATGGAGAACGGGAAGCCCCTGACGGCTGAGAATCAGGGCTGTGGGGCTGGAGTTGCTGCGCATGGCTACTTTCCATCCCACGGCCGTTTCATTGGCATCCGCCGGCCGGAAAACCGTAAGATTGGGGATGGCCCGTAAGGAGGCCAGATGCTCCACGGGCTGGTGGGTGGGACCATCTTCGCCCACGGCAATGGAATCGTGGGTAAACACATAGATGAGAGGCAGGTGCATGAGGCTGGCCACCCGGATGGCAGGGCGCATATAGTCGGCAAAGACAAGGAAGGTGGCGCCGTAGGGCCGGATTCCGTTGTGCAGGAACATGCCTGCCATAATGGCACCCATGGCGTGTTCCCTGACACCGAAACGGATATTGCGGCCTTCGGGGCTTTCGGCCTGAAACTCTGTTTCGCTGTTTAAAAAGGTTTTATTGGAGGGTGCCAGATCGGCGGATCCACCCATCAGGGAAGGAACTTTTGCGGCAATGGCATTGAGCACCTTGCCGGAAGCTGCCCGTGTGGCAACTTTCTCACCGGGGGTAAAGTAGGGAATGTCCTTATCCCATCCATCTGTGAGAAAACCGCTCATGGAATCCAGCCAGAGGTTGGCCATAGCCTTATGTTCTGCTGCGTAGCGACGGAAAAGTTCCAGCCAGGCATCTTCCTTTTCCTGCATCGTTGCCTGAACACCGGCAAAGTGGGCGTATACTTCGTCCGGAACGTGGAAGGCGGCATCCTCTGGCCATCCATAGGCTTTTTTGGTCAGGCGGACCTCTTCGGCACCCAGAGGAGCGCCATGGGCATCCGCGGATCCTTCCTTGTTGGGACTGCCAAAGGCAATGCGGGTTTTCAGAACAATCAGGGAAGGTCTGTCCGCAATGGTTTTGGCCGTTTCCAGAGCCTCTGTTATGGCATCCAGATCATTGCCGTCGGTGAGGGTCTGGGTGTGCCATCCCATGGCTTCCATGCGACCGGCCACATTTTCCGTAAAGGCAATGTTGGTTGATCCTTCAATGGAAATGTCGTTGGCATCGTAGAGACAGATCAGTCTGCCCAGTTTCTGATGACCCGCAAGGGACATGGCTTCATAGGCAATACCTTCCATGAGATCCCCGTCACCGCACATTACATAGGTGAAGTGCTTTACCAGATCAAAGCCGGGCCGGTTGAAGCGGGCGGCCAGATGGCGTTCTGCCATGGCCATGCCCACGGCATTGGCAATGCCCTGACCTAAGGGACCGGTGGTGGTTTCCACCCCGGGTGTGTGGCCGAATTCAGGATGCCCCGGTGTTCTGGAACCCATCTGACGGAAGGCTTTCAGGTCTTCCAGGGAGACACCGTATCCGGAAAGATGCAGCAGGCTGTAAAGCAGCATGGAGCCATGACCGCCGGAAAGTACAAAGCGGTCTCTGTCCAGCCATGCGGGGTTTTTGGGGTTGTGGTTCATCACCCGGGTCCAGAGGGCATAGGCGGCGGGTGCAAGGCCCATGGGGGCTCCGGGGTGTCCGGAATTGGCCTTTTCTATGGCATCCATGGCCAGGGTACGGATGGTGGTAACGCAGAGGGCGTCTGTGGACGGGGTGGAACTCATGGGGCATCTCCTTGGAAAAAAAGAAAAAAGCATCCTCCTTCGGTCAATCCGGGCCATTGGTTACACCGGATGTGAGCAGGATGCAAGAATTTTCAGGGCTTGCAGGTTCTATGGACAAGATGCATTGGCTGAACCTCCTCATGGCTAAAGCCAGATGCTTTACGATGAGGTTTGGTAAAAAAGGCTGGAACGATCTGCTTCATGCCCGTGCAGAAAGATGCCCTCCCTGCACAGGGAGGGCATCCGGAAATACCGTTCCTTCCCGTCTGAGCGGGAAATGCGGTTTTAAAGGGCTCTGAGATATTCGGGTTTCAGTTTGATCTTTCCTGCCAGTGCATCGGTGATCATTTTGAGGGTTCTGTCCCTGTCCTGAGGCAGACGGGCCCGAATGGGCAGATAATTGGATGCATGATTGGCATGGAACAGTCCATCGGAAAGATCTGTGCTGGCAATCATCATACCCAGCTCCTGCAGCATTTCCTCCGCACCGATCAGTTCAAAACGCCCTTCCTGATGATCTTTGTTCAACGGAGCCCCCGGTGTCAGCATGAGGCTTAAGGCACCCACAAATTCGGGGTCTATGGCCGTCAGCACCCTGCCCGTTTCCTTTGCATGGATCATGGAGCGCTCCCTTCCGGCAACGCCATTCAAGACAGTAATGGACAGCTTGATGCCAGCGGAGCGAATTTTTTTGCCCATTTCTATCATGCGGGCACTGTCCGCTCCTTTATGAATGGCTTTCAGGGTCACGTCATCTCCCGTTTCAAGGCCAAAATAAGCAATGGTCAGCCCCAGATCCTTGAGCTGTTTCATTTCTTCAACCGTTTTGGAGGCAATGCTCTTGGTGTTGGCGTAGGTCCCCACCCTTTCCAGCCAGGGTAACTGGCTCCTGATGCGCTCCATGATGGGTACCAGCCGCTTCATGGGCAGGATCAGGGCATCACCGTCACAGAGAAAAAGCCTGTTGATGCGGCGGTATTTTCTGGCGGCATAGTCGATATCCTTGAAGATCTGTTCATCGGTTTTAATGGTGAAGCGTTTGGCTTTGTACATCTCGCAGAAGGTGCACTTGTTGTGGGAGCAGCCCACCGTCACCTGCAGTAAAATAGAATCCGCCTCGCTGGGGGGGCGGAAGATCATGCCCTGATAATCCATAGGTTCTCACCTTTATTAATATGGTTTTTTTATGGTTTTAACTTCTTGTGCCATGTAATCTCCGCATGGGTGGAACGGGGAGACCGGTTGAGGAGCGGGTGCGGCCTTACTTTTTTGTGCGTGGCCGGAAGCTCTGTTATCCTTAAAAACATACAACACTTTCCAGTCCTTGCAAGGCCTGCCCTTGACAAGCGCTTTTTTCACCCCATTTTTTGGCAGAAATGGAACCGTGTGCACTCTGTGTTGTTTAATGTATCACACCTGAGGAGAAAAAGACCCATGAAGCAGGAAACCCACGCCTTTCAGACGGAAGTGAAGCAGATGCTTCACCTCATTATCCATTCCTTATATTCCAACAAGGAGATTTTTTTACGGGAACTGATCTCCAACGCCTCCGATGCCATTGACAAGCTGAGGTTTAAATCCCAGACGGAACCGGAAATACTTGGAAAAGATACGGATTTTTATATCCGGATCAGGCCGGATAAGGAAAAGAAAACCCTGGTCATTGAAGATAACGGCATCGGTATGAGCTTTGAAGAAGCCGTTGAAAACCTGGGTACCATTGCCAAGAGCGGCACGGCCGGTTTCATGGAGGCACTGGAAGCCACCCGCAAAGAAGGCCTGCTCACACCGGAGCTGATTGGTCAGTTTGGTGTGGGATTTTATTCCTCTTTTATTGTGGCGGAAAAGGTGGTGGTGGAAAGCCGCGCTGCCGGTGCGGAAAAGGGGGTCCGCTGGGAATCCGAAGGCAGCGGAGAATACTCTGTAGCCGAGATCGAAAAGGAAGACAGGGGAACCCGTATCACTCTTTTTCTGAAGGAGGGGGAAGAAGGGGACCTCAGTTTTACCGAAGAATGGACCATTAAGGATATCATCAAGCGTCACTCCGATTTCATAGCCTATCCCATTCTCATGGAAACGGACTCCTACGAGCCTGTTCCGGAGGAAGAACAGGAAAAGGATGAGGAAGGCAAGGCAAAGGAAACCATGCGCAAGGTGCGCAAGGATGAAACCTTAAATTCCATGAAAGCCATCTGGGCCAGAAAAAAAGAAGATGTGAAAGAAGAGGAGTATACGGAGTTCTACCGCCATATCTCCAAAAACTGGGATGAGCCTGCAGATAAACTGCATCTTCATCTGGAAGGGGCTGTGGAGTATGATGTGCTCCTCTTCATTCCCTCCAAAGCGCCCTTTGACCTTTTCCAGAGGGACAGAAGACACGGCCTGCACCTTTACTGCAAGCGGGTCTTTGTCATGGACGACTGCAAGGAGCTGCTGCCGGAATATTTAGGCTTTATACACGGGGTTGTGGATGCGCCGGATCTGGACCTCAATGTCAGCCGTGAAATTCTTCAGCAGAACAGCCTTGTACGCAATATCCGTAAAAACATTGTAAAAAGGGTGTTTGATCTTCTCTCTAAAATGGAAGAGGACGCCTATCTTTCCTTCTGGAAAGAGTTCGGGCCCATGCTCAAGGCAGGCATTCCCACGGATTTTGACAATAAGGAAAAAATTGCAGGTCTTCTGCGTTATCCCACCACAAAGTCCGGAGAAAAACTCAAAGGTCTCAAAGAGTATGTGGAAAACATGGCCGAAGGCCAGGAAGCCATCTACTATCTTTCCGGTGAAAATCTTTCGGCCCTGATAAACAGCCCCCACCTGGAAGCCCTGAAGGCTAAGGATTATGAGGTTCTGCTCATGACCGATCCGGTGGATGAATGGGTGGTGGACAGCCTGAGGGAATTTGAGGGGAAACCCCTGAAAAGTGCTGAAAAAGGTGATCTGGAACTGGAAAAGCCTTCTGAAGAGGTGGCCGAAAGCTTTAAGGGACTCTTTGAATTTATTCAAAAAGAACTGGACGAGGATGTAAAAGAGGTGAAGGCTTCCGCCCGGCTCAAGGAGTCTGTGGCCTGCCTTTCCGCCGATGCCTTTGCCATGAGTGCTTTCATGGAAAAGGTGATGCAGGCTTCCGGTCAGGAAATGCCTAAACAAAAAAGGGTGCTGGAGCTGAATACGGCACATCCCGTACTGGAGCGGCTGAAGGAGCGCTTTACGGCGGATCCGGCAGCCCCTTCCATGAAAGACTGGGCGCTTATGCTCTTTGACCTTGCCGTGGTCAGTGAGGGCGGCCGTATTGAAAATCCTTCCCGTTTTTCCAGGATGGTGGGTGAGCTGATGGCTGAAAACCTGTCTGGAAGTAGGTAGCCGGTTGTGGAGTGGGGGCAGGCTTTCAGTCTGCCCCCGTTTGTCTGTATGGTAGAGGGCCTTCTCCCGGCCGAACAGGTGGTTGTCAAACAGGTCAGGCTACCCTCTCATGCGGCCTGTAGCGCCTAAGGGAAAGGTCGGATTCAGAGCCATGAGGTTTATGAATCGTTTATTGGGCATCCGATTCAATCCTGTCTGTTCTTGTCATTGTAAATAGACTTGTCCCCATGGGCAAAGCCGCAGAGGTTTATCCATACCCACCCTGAGAAAGTGGGAGGCTGCAGGTCGCATAATGGCGGAAATGCGTGGTGCCCTTGTGAGGGTTCGGGATTGCTGCTTTACCAGCAGCCAAACCTGTTCCGGATGCGTCCACGGGCTTGCAAGGCGGCCCCTTTCAGCCCGGTCATAGATCTGTCCGGAATGATCTCCCATGGCCGGGATGTGAATGCGGCCCTTCATTTGAAAAATCTTGCTGTTTTCAGTACGGCGAGTTCCGCCGTATCCTCAAGCCTGTGGAGAGGAAGGCTCTTATCTTTGCCGCACAGGGGTGAAACCTTCCCCCCGGGAAGCAGGAAGTCTGCGTCAGGTTACCTGTGGGTAGATTTGGCCAGGTCTGGCAGAACGGTTTATTCTTCCATGGCTGCCCAGTGAAGGTGGGGATAGTAGAACAGCAGAATGTCCCGGTAGTCCCTTCCGGCTTCGGCCATTTTCCGTGCCCCCCACTGGCTCATTCCCACGCCGTGACCGAATCCTTTCCCCTGAAAATGAAACACTCCCCTTTCATGGTTTATGGAAAAAGCCGTACTTTTCAGATTCATGGGCCCCACGCGGGTACGGAAGCGGCCTGCCGGAATGGTTGTTTCCTGGCGGCTGTCTCTGAAAACAAGGAGGTGGACCCTGCCCGAAGGTGTTGTGCCTTCCGGCCGGATGTCCAGAATACGGCCCATATCCCTCAGCTCAGGTACCATCTGGCGCAGTTCCCTTTCCGAAAAGGAGCATTTCCAGTATCCATGGGGTGTTTCCCGGGTCCAGAAGTCCATGATGGGTGTGAGATAGGGATAATCCTTACCCCACAGGGCGTCGGCAGCTTCCGTATGGCCGCCGCTGTCCGCATGAAAAGCCGTAAAGGCCGCCGTTCCTGCCCACACCATCACCTCTCCCCTCGTGGCTGTGACAGCCGCACTGCTTCTGGGATGTTCCCTTTCCGTGGAAAAAACCTGGGAGCGTGTGTCTGATTTTACATCATAGGGTTCATATTTTCTTTTTTCCATATGGTGAAGGGCATAGGTACGGGCGGCAACGGCCTGGGCTTTCAGGGCTTCTTCCGGCCATGAAGGCGGCATTTCCGCGGGTACCACGCCTTTTAGGTAGCTTTCCAGATCCAGTACGTTGACCAGCAGAAGGTGCCCTGCAGTGCTGTGGACCTGAAGGCGGCCCCTGTGTCTGCGTCCGTTGAGAAGGAAACTTCCATCGGGGCTCCGGATGGACAGGGGCTGACCTGTCGGGCGACCGTTGATGCGGATGCGGCCGCTTCTGTCCGTATCCAGAATCAGGCTGCTCCCCTTGCAGACTTCCGCATCCGTTACCATGTCTGTAACGGTAAGAGCAGAGCCGGAAATCTGGATACGGCTGGTGTCAAGGGAAAGGGCCACCCGTATCCCTTCCCGTGCGGTGGAAGGCAGGGTCTGTCGGCCTTGCAGAAATCGCAGAAAGGAACCGGCACTCTGCCTTCTGGGGTGATCGGGAAAGGCGGTAACAAAGTCTGCAAAGCCCTGAATGGCTTTTTCTTTCCGGCCGGACTGCATGGCAAGGACAGCCTTTTCAAACCGGGCATCTCCCAGAAGGGGACTTTTGGGATAGGCCGTAAGGAGCCGGTCCAGAGAGGCTGCTGCTTCATCCGTGTTTTCCATATGCAGCGCCTGAATTCGGGCTTCCATCCACAGGGCTTTTGCCCGGTCGTCCGGGCTGTCCGATACCGCGGCCCAGGAGCGAAGAATATGGATGGCCAGGGTGTAACGCTGCTCCTCCAGAGCCATGGAAAGTTCTTCAGGAAGGGCATGCGCCGAAGACGGGCGGAGAATAATCAAGAGGAAAAAAAGTGTCAGGAGAAAGGGGGATCTGCAAAGGGCGTGCTTTTTTGCAAAACAAGAGGATTTTTTTGCCATAAAAATGAGATCTCCTGAAAAAAGCCCGGAAAGTATCCGTCCGGCTGGAAGGGTTCCGGAACAGTGCGGCCGGGGCTGGATGGGCACCCCTTTCTTTGAGAAGGCTTTTTATAGTGATTTCAAACGAATGTCGATGAAAAACAAAGGGGACGATTGCCATATCCTTTCCTTTCATGTAGAAAAGATACAAAGAATCCTAGGGATAATAGTTTGTAATGGCTTTTACAAGAAACTCTCCACTGACAAAAGGAATGGGGCCATGCTCATGTCCA
Source organism: Desulfobotulus pelophilus (assembly GCF_026155325.1). Taxonomy (NCBI): domain Bacteria; kingdom Pseudomonadati; phylum Thermodesulfobacteriota; class Desulfobacteria; order Desulfobacterales; family Desulfobacteraceae; genus Desulfobotulus; species Desulfobotulus pelophilus. The sequence goes on from NZ_JAPFPW010000008.1 coordinate 42,803, forward strand.
TGGTGGGAAAAGCTGGTCGTCGTACCCTTTCTTTTCTGGATTATGCCACCCGCAACTTTGCGCTTACCTGGCGGCTTCTGTCCCTTGCTTTTTCCCGGGAAAAGGAGGGGCGGATCATGGTGCGCCGGGGGGTAGTGGAACAGATATATTTCACAGCAGTGCAGGCCCTTCCCATCATTATTCCCATCGCCCTTATCATTGGTATTCCCCTTGTTCTGCAGCTGGCTCGGGTATCGGGGCAGTACGATGCCGGCCGTCTTGCCGTTATTCTTGTTGTCCGGGAGGTCGGCCCCATTCTTACAGCCCTTGTGGTGACCCTTCGCTCGGCAACGGCTGTGACCATAGAGCTTGGCTATATGAGTGTTCTCAGGGAAATTGAAGCTCTGGAAATGGCGGGGATTGATCCGCTGCGGCTGATTTGTCTGCCAAGGCTTGTGGGCATTACGGTGGCCATTGTCTGTTTGTTTGTGGTCTTTGATGTGGTGGCCATAGCCGGGAGCTATGTCCTGATTTTTGCTTTTACCGATGCTCAGGTGGCCCAGTTTCTTTATAGTTTTTCTCAGGCCATTACGGGTCTTGATATTGTGGTGAGTTTAACCAAAGCCTTTTGTTTCGGCATCATTATTTCCGTTATATGTATGTTCAGGGGGCTTTCCTGCAAAGGAAATTTCACATGGATTGCCATCAATACATCCAAGGCATCCATGGAAAGTTTTTTCTTCTGTCTGGTGGCAAATATTTTTATAACAGTGGTGTTTTATGCCTGATATACAAGGAGTTTCCATCCGTCTGGAGAGTATCTGTCTTGGGGAGCCGTTGCCGGGGCCATTGTCGCTGGATCTGAAAGCCGGAGATATCTGTGAGATTCAGTCTGATGCACCGGAAAAGATCCGCTATTTTCTTAAATTTCTGGCCACTCTCCTGCGACCAGTAAGCGGACGGTACTGGCTGGATGACAGGGCTCTGGATTTTTCCGCCTATCAGTCCCTTCTGCCCGTGAAGCGAAGGATTGCCTATATGACTACGGACGCGGCCCTGATTACCAATCGCAGTCTGCAGGAAAATATTCTCATGGGAAAGGCCTGGCACCGAAACACCATGCATCCGGAGATGAGCCCTTTGTGCAGGGAGCTTTGTGCGGCCTTTTGTCTGGAAGAAAAGTTGCATCTCCGGCCGGCGGCCCTTGGGATCATGGGGCAGCGGGCCGTTGTGGCGGTTCGGGGGCTTGCCAAGGAACCGGGCCTGATTATTGTGGAGCGGCCGGAGGATTTTGTGGGAAGGGGCCGGAAACACATTTTGGTGCAGGCTTTGAAAGCTTGCAGCGAACAGGGGGCTTCCATTATTTTCTGGACCGATGATGCCGCCATAGGAAAGGGATGGACAACCCGGAAATGGCTGCTGGAGGGGGATTCTTTCCGGGAAGTTGGCCCGGATGGGAGGGAGTGAGGACTATGGATCTGGAATTCAGCCGGAGAGAGCGCGTTGTGGGAACCTTTGTGGTGGCCATCCTTATTCTGCTGTTGTCCACCCTTTTTATTCTGGGAAGGGGTAAAGGATGGTTTGAGCGTCACATTTCCTATTACACCATATTTGCGGAAAGCTACAATCTGCAGCGCGGCGCAGAAGTGAAGCTTTACAACACCAACGTGGGACGTGTGCGGCGGGTCACCGTAACAGGGGAGCATGTACGGGTGGATCTCGATATCCTTGAGACCTATGCCTCCCGCATACGGGAAGACACCATTGCCACAGTGGAAAGCCCCACCCTCATCGGTTCTGAATTTGTTTCCATTCGTACCCCGGGCCGCAGTGATGCGCCCCTGATTCCCCAGGGCGGAGAAATTTTTTCTCAGGAGCGGAAATCCATTACCGATCTTCTTTCCGAATTCGAAATAGAAAAAACAGCAAAAATGGTGATCGCTGCGGTTCAGGATCTGTCGGAAATGGCAGGAGAACTGGGCAGATCCGATGGACCTGTTTTTACGGCTCTGCATACCATCAACCTGATCCTGACGGATATTCAGGAAGGCAGGGGAACCCTTGGTTCTTTTCTGAAGTCCCGCGAACTGATGGATGAAGTAAACGCCCGCATGGCGGAAATAAGTGCCATTCTTATCCATGTGGAGGAGGCAGCCGGGAAAGCCCCCAGAAGTGTGGATCTGGTTAATGAGAATCTGGAGCAGGTGGCCGTCATGGGTGCTGCGGTCGGCAGGGCGGTGGATGAGGTACTGGAGGCCCTGCAGAAGGAGCTGGACAAAGTTTCCCGGATTGTGGATGACATGGAAAGGGCTGGCCGGGATGTTCCTTCCATTACCCGCAGTACCCGTTCTGGTATACAGGAAGTGCGGGAAACCCTGCGGGAATTGGATAAAGTGGTAACTTCCGTACAGAAAAATGTGCTGATCAGGGGCCATATTCCCCCTGAACCCGCAGGAGAAGCGCTGGATGCGGACGCCAGATAAGTGATGACCCCCTGTAGTGGGCCTGCCAAGGTCCATGGCTGCCGAGGCTTCATGACCTGATGGGCCTTCCGGCAGCAGAAAGAAGAGGACCGAATTGAAAGTGTTCAGAAAACACCTTGGGAATCCCTTTGCAGCTGTTTTTATCCTGACGGTCATCCGGCTTGTCAGTGCCACCTACCGTTACAGGACAAAGGGTCTGGATCGGGTAATGGCAAAACTTGAGAAAGGGGATAAAATTCTTCTCTGCCACTGGCATCAGCAGTTTTTTCCGGCCATTGCCCGTTACGGGAGATGGTTCAATCGCTATAAACCGGCTTTGATGATCAGCCGCAGCGAAGACGGAAGAATTATCGCCAATGTGGCAAACCGGGTCGGCTGGCATACGACGAGGGGCTCTTCCACCCGTGGAGGAGGTGAAGCCATGGTCGAGATGATAGATCATGTGCGTGCCCATGGGCTGGGTGGTCATATTCTGGATGGTCCCACAGGACCTGTGGGGGTGGTGAAACCAGGGGCCATCCGCATTGCCCAGAAGAGCGGGGCCCTTCTGGTTCCGGTGATTCTCACCGCTGAGAAACGCTGGCAGGCAGGGAGCTGGGATCGTTTTGTGATTCCCAGACCGTTTTCAACGGTTGTTCTTACCTTTGAAGATCCCATGGAGCCTCCGGAAAGGGAGGCGGATCCCGAAGCCTTTGAAAAGGTGCGCAAATCTCTTGAAGAAAGGATGTTGCCCTGTCTCTACTGATGTTTCAGGAGGGAAATGGCCTGTGGGTATCGCAGGAAAAATGCAAGGAGCCCCATGGGGATTGTTCATAAGAAAAAGGGCTTTTAACTGCCCGCTTGATATCGGGTTAAATTTCATCTGTTCTTATCATTATGAACAGAATTGTGTCCATCGGCAAAGCCGCCGGAGCGTAAAGTCTGTGGAGAGGAAGGCTCTGGCCTTTGCCGCAAGGCAAGGGTGAAACCAGCCTCTGGGAAGCAGGAAGTCAGTACCAAAGCAAGCTGTGAGTAGATTTGGGTAGCTCTGACAGAACGGATGATACCCTTGGCTGCTTATGAAAAAGAAGGCTTGCATAAGCAGGGGACTTTCTATAGGTAGCCCTGAGAATACAATGGATTGTCAACAGCATTCTTAAGGGCGGAATCTGCCATGCCCATCGCTCATATTACGAAGCTCTTCCAGGTTCCTCTGGGGTTTCAGAAGTTTCTGGATAATATCCCCATGGGGGTTGTGCTGACGGACCATGAAAAACGCATTGTCTGTGTGAACCATGGATTTGAAGCCCTTACGGGATTTTCTGCGGAATACTCCAGAGGGCTTTTCTGTCAGGATATTCTGAGAAGCCGTCAATGCGTGCTGCTCTGTCCGGCCAGGCAGGCCATGGAGACGGGGGAAACCCAGAGCCTTGAAACGGATATTATTTCAAGGGACCGCCAGCGCATACCCGTCCGCATTACCATCGCTCCCCTGCACGATGATCAGGGAAAGTTCCGTGGTATCCTTGAATCACTGGAAGACCTCCGGCCCTATCAGGAGCTGGGAGAAAAACAACGGCATGCCTACAGTTTTTCCAGCCTTGTGGGCCGCAGCCCTCAGATGGAAAAAATTTTTCAGATCCTTCCGGTTCTGGCCCAGAGCGATGCTTCGGTTCTCATTACCGGAGAAACGGGTACGGGTAAGGATCTGGTTGCCGAAGCCCTGCACCAGAGTTCGGAAAGGGCCAGGGGACCCTTTATCAAGGTCAATTGCGGAGCTCTGCCGGAAACCCTTCTGGAATCCGAGCTTTTCGGCCACATGAAAGGGGCGTTTACCGGAGCTCTGGAGAACAAGCCGGGCCGTTTCCGGCTGGCCCACGGAGGCACCCTTTTTCTGACGGAAATCGGCGATCTCCCCTTAAGCCTTCAGGTGAAACTGTTAACGTTTCTTGATGATCGCATTATTTATCCTTTGGGCAGCACAAGGGGATTCCCCGCTAATGTCCGCATTGTAGCCGCCACCCACAGAAATCTGGAAGCCATGGTTCGGGACGGATGTTTTCGTCAGGACCTTCTTTTTCGTCTGAACGTGGCCAGGGTTCACCTGCCGCCCCTTCGCGAAAGGGAGGATGATATTCGCCTGCTTCTGGATCATTTTCTGAATATCTTCAATCAGCATCTGAAAAAAAATCTGAAGGGTTATGCTCCGGAATCTCTGAAAATACTCCTTTCCTATCCCTTTGCGGGGAATGTCAGGGAGCTTCGTAATATCGTGGAGTATGCGGTTAATGTCTGCCCCAGAAACGCCATAGAAGCTTCCCATCTGCCTGCCTATCTGACAACGGAACTGACGGGGCAGACCGTCGCCCAGGAAGTCAAGGCCCCCCCAATGGTGTTTTCAAACCAGGACAGGGATGCCTCGTGGAATACGGTGGAAAGGCAGATGATTCTCAATGCCCTCATTCAGTCAGGGGGGAGAAAAACCAGGGCTGCCGCCCTGCTTGGCTGGGGGCGCAGCACGTTGTGGCGTAAAATCAAGCAGTATGGCATAGACCTATAATGGACAGGCCATGGAAAAAATACTGATCCCCATTCAGGGACAGGATGTGGCACCCCGTTTTGATCTGGCGACGGAGGTTGTGATTCTGATCCGTGAAATGGGCAATCCCCAGCCCGAGGAACGGGTGATGGTACTGCCCCAGGCATCGGCAGAGCAGCTCTGTCATCTGATTCTCAGCGATGGTATCGGAGTGCTCATCTGCGGTGGTATTGAGGAAGAATACTTCCAGTATCTGACATGGAAAAAGGTCAGAATCCTGGACTCTGTCATCGGCTCATGGCAGATGGCTGCGCGTCTCTACATGGAGGGAGGGCTTTCTGCCGGAGATGTTCTCCGCAGGCGGCGCATGGAGGGAATGGATGCTTCTTAGAAAGCTCTGGCATAAGGCCGTCAATGCCATGCTGACCTTTCCCGAGGACAGCACCTCTCCCCACCGCTATGTTGTGCTGAAACGCAATATCATTCTCATCATGTGTCTTGTCTGCATCATTCCCCTGGCCCTGATGGCGGGCATTAACTACAGTCTGTACCGGGTGAATCTGGAAAGCGAAATCCTCCGGCCCATTCAGGTGATGGCGGAGGATACCCGTCATGCTTTTGAGATTTTCATAGAAGAACGTCTTTCCACCGTGCGGTTCATTGCCCATGCCTATACTCAGGAGGAACTCAGGGATGACAAAACCCTGCAGCGGGTTCTGGGAACCATGCGTTCGGAATTTGTGGGCTTCGTGGACCTGGGCCTGATTGACAGGGAGGGTATTCTGGTGGGGTATGCCGGCCCCTATGACCTTCTGGGTAAAGATTATTCCGGTCAGCCCTCTTTTCAGGAGGTTTCCGTTCGGGGCGTCTATATTTCCGATGTGTTCATGGGTTATAGAAAATTTCCCCATGTGGTGATTGTGGTGCAGCGCATCGCAGAGGATGGCAGCTCCTGGTTTGTCCGGGCCACACTGGATACGGGCCGTTATGAGGCTCTCATTGCCAGCATGGGGCTCAGGGCAGAGTTCGATGCCTTTCTGGTGAACCCCAGCGGTGTTCTTCAGACTAACTCCCGTTTTTATGGTGAAATCCTTCAGGATTCGCCCTTTCCCGTTCCTCCCGGCATCCACGGTACCTATACCTTTCAAACCCGTGACCCCATGGGCAGGGATGTGCTGGTGGCCTTTGCTCCCATCCGTACGGATTATACCCTGGTGATCGTAAAGCCCCTTTCCGTTCTGCTGAGGAGTTTTTACGCCCTGAAGGTGGAAATGCTCATTATTTTCGGAGTGGGGGTTGTGGCTATTATTCTGGCTGTGGTGGGGGTTGCGGATGTTCTTGTACAGCGTATACGCAATGCCGATGAAAAGAGGGCAACGGCCATACAGGAGCTGCAGCATACCCAGAAACTGTCTTCCATCGGTCGTCTTGCCGCCGGTGTGGCCCATGAAATTAACAATCCTCTGGCTATCATCAATGAAAAAGCCGGTCTCATGAAAGATCTGGTAGGGCTTTCCGAGCCCTTTGAACATCAGGGCCGGTTCGTTGGCCTTACGGAGAATATTCTTCAGTCCGTAGAAAGATGCCGGACTATCACCCACAGGCTTTTAGGCTTTGCACGCCGTATTGATGTGCAGTTTGAGCGGCTGGATCTCAATGGGGTTCTTCAGGATACTCTGGGTTTTCTGGAACGGGAAGCCACCTACCGGCAGATTGACATGCAGCTGCATCTGGATTCCACCCTCCCTCCCATTATTTCCGATAAGGGTCAGCTTCAGCAGGTTTTTCTCAATATTCTGACCAATGCCTTTTCGGCCGTGGAAAATGGGGGCCGTATTCTCATTCATACCCGTTTTGACGTACGGAAAAAGCTGGTGATGATTGATATGGAAGATAACGGGTGCGGTATGAACGAGGAGGTGCAGAAGCACATCTTTGATCCCTTTTTTTCAACCAAAAAAGGGAGCGGTACGGGCCTGGGTCTTTCCATTACCTACGGGATCATCAAGAAACTGGGCGGTGATATTCAGGTGCGCAGTGAAGAAGGCAGGGGCAGCACCTTCACCATTCTGTTGCCCCTGAAGGAAGGGGATGATCCTGGTATGGGAGAGGAAAAGGTATGAAAAGAAAGCTGAAGATTCTTCTGGTGGATGATGAGGAGGAGTTTATTGTGACCCTGGCGGAAAGACTGGAGCTTCGCGGGTATCAGTCGACCATTGCCGAAGACGGAGAGTCGGCTCTGGCAAAATTTGACCCGGATTTTTTTGATGTCGTTGTGCTGGATCTCATGATGCCGGGTATCGGAGGGCTGGATGTGCTGGCCCGGCTTAAGGAAATACGGCAGGATACTCCCGTTATTCTCTTAACAGGACACGGATCCACGAGGGAGGGAATGGAGGGCATGCGTCTTGGAGCCTTTGACTATCTCATGAAGCCCCTGCATATTGAAGAACTGGTCCGTAAAATAGATGAGGCCGTACCGCAGGATTCTTCTCAGGCCGGGAGGGAGGAGTGTGGATGATTTTCAGGGTATCCAGTTTTCAGGAAAAATAACGGCGGCCCTTACCCATGAACTGCGTAATGTGCTGGCTGTCATTCGGGAAACGGGAGGGCTGATGCAGGATGTTATGGCGCTTACGGCCTCTTCCGGCCATGGAGATGAACGTATTCGGAAAGGGTTTCAGACCATAGGCGAACAGGTTCTGCGGGGCAGTGAGCTGATGGACCGCCTGAATCGCTTTGCCCATACTCCCGACCGACCGGAAGAGTTCTTTGACATGGCCGAGGCTGCCAAGGAATTTTTTCTTCTTACGGAGCGATTTTGCCGGTTAAAACGGATTGAGATTCTGCCGGAGACAGAGGCTCTTTCCATTTATTTCACTGCTTCCCGCTTTTATTTTTTTGTGGCCCTTTTTACAGCCCTTGAGATGTGTCTTTCCCTTCCCGAAGGAAGCCGGATACCGGTGTCTTTTTCCCGTGACAGGGGAGTTTTGTTTCATGGTGATATGGTTTCCGATGGAATCTGTATGGAGCTTGCCGGTGGTTTTTTTGTGAAAGGAGATTCTGACGGAGTGCGGGTACTGTCTGGTGCAATGGTTCAGAATGTTTCCTGATGTCTCAATGGGAGTGTCTTTTTTTGTTTCAAAACGGAGTCGTCTGTTTCGGAAGTCCCTTGCCGATTGTTTCTTCTGAATGGAGGAAAAAAAATAAAACAAAGAAAATATAAAAGCTTAACTGGATTTATTTTTATTTTTTTCATAAAGCCCGGGCCTTGGCCCGGGCTTTGCGTTATGGAACGGGTGACCCGTTAAACAGCCCGAAGGGCTATGGCCTACACCAGGAGTACTGTTCATGACCATCCTTTCCCTTTTCAGCGTACGCTACGCCGGAAGCGAATCTCTGATGGATGATCTCTGCCAGAAAACCCGATCCCGGTTGTTCCGGGATGCGGATATTATTGAGCGTTGCTCGCAGAAGCACCATATCCACCCCGCAGCTTTGGAAAAAGCCCTCTATGCTAAACCCAGTGTATTCAACAGCTTTACCCATGAAAAAGAATATGCCACCGCCTGCCTCCGGGCAACACTGGCGGATCTGCTGGAAACCGAGGGACAGATTTTTACAGGTCATACGGCCCTGCTGCTGCCCCTCTGCCTCTCCCACATGGTGAGAATCCTGATTACGGCAGGGCCGGAGTGGCGTCTGGCCCAGGCCAGGGCCATGGATGCAAGGGAGCGGGAAGCGGAAGAAGAGATGGCACGGCTGGATGCCTGTGCCGCCCTGTGGGCCGCCCATATCTGGGACAGAAGTCCATGGGACAGGGAAAAGTACCACATGGTGCTGGCCATGGATCAGGACAGCCATCTTCTGGAGCAGGTACTGCTTACCATGGAAAAGCCGGAGTTTCAGATTACGGAAACCGGCCGGTGGGCCATGGAGGATTTTCGTCTGTATGCCCGCGTGGACCTGGCTCTTACCCGTGCCGGGCACAGTGTGCATCTGGATGTTGCCGGAGGAAAGGTACGGCTCACCATAAGGGAAAAATCCTTTCATCCCTCGGGTCTGGCAGAGGAGCTGCATGCCATTGTTTTTGCCGAGGAAGGGGTCCGGGATGTGGAAATCTGCATGGGACCGGCATCGGGCCATTCGGATGTATACCGGAAGTATGATCCGGAAATGGGTTGCCGGATTCTTCTGGTGGATGATGAAAGGGAGTTTGTGCAGACCCTTTCGGAGCGCTTGCGCATGAGAAATCTGGCCAGCCATGCCGTCTGTTCCGGTGAAAAAGCACTGGAACTCATGGCAGAGGATCCGCCGGATATCATGGTGCTGGATCTGATGATGCCCGGAATCAGCGGATTCAGGATGCTCGAAAAGGTAAGGTCGGAGTATCCGGATATAGAGGTTATTATTCTTTCGGGCCATGGAACGGACAGGGACCGGAATCGTTGTATGGATATGGGGGCTTTTGCCTATCTGCAGAAACCGACGGATATTGATGAGCTGACGGCAACCATGAAGAAAGCCTATGCCCGTGTCCGTAAAAAGCAGGAGACGGGTCCATGAATCCAGAGCCCGAAACAAGTCTTCGACAAGACAATCTTTTTTTAGAAAAAGAGAGGGAGCCCACCCTGTTGATTATTGAAGCCGAGCCCTCTTTTCGCCGTAATCTCTGCGGCATACTGGGTGGCAGACCTTTCCGTATTCTGGAAAGTGACGGGTGCGCAAAAACCTTGGAAGTTCTTACCAGCCAGGATGTGGATGTCATTATTCTGGGGCTTGTGCATATGAAAGAGGAAGGGGTCAGAATACTGAAAGTTCTTCGCGAGAAATGCCCCTTTTGTGATGTCATCGTGATTAATACTCCTCAGCAGATGCCTCTTTCCATAGCCTGCATGAAGCTGGGAGCCGCCGATGAGTTTCTGGTTCCCTTTGATCTGGCGGATCTGGAAAAAAGTATCCTTGAGGCCGTTGACCGCAAACAGGAAGCGGGCATGAGAACCATAGAAAGACGCCGTTTCAGAATGAATCCATAAAAGAACTTTCTGGAGGCAGAAGAGCATGAAAGCTTGCCCCGTGATCCTGTTGCTGCTGTGCGATCAATGGGCAAGAGAGCAGAGTGATGGAAGATCCGTCTTACGACAGGGGAAGATATTCCCGATACCAAGGACCACCTGTTAACAAGCATGGTTGTTAACCAGAAAACCCCGAAATTTCTGAAACAGCTTTTAACAGGTAAAAGGAGAAGCTATGGAAACACAAGTGATGCTCGTAGATGATGAGGCTCCCTTTGTGGATGCCCTCGCCCAGAGGCTTTCCATGCGGGGCTTTACCGTGGCGAAAGCCTACAGTGGCGATACCTGCCTGCAGGTTCTTTCCGATCGCCATGAAGAGGTGGATGTGGTGGTTCTGGACCTGCTTATGCCTGGTATTTCAGGCATTGAGGTGCTAAAGGAAATCAGAAAAAAGAATCCCTTGATACAGATCATTCTGCTTTCCGGCCAGGCTACGGTGGAATCCGCCATTGAAGGCATGAAGCAGGGCGCTTACGATTTCCTTTTAAAACCAGCGGATACGGAAGTTCTCTCCGCTAAGATCGAAGCGGCCGCAGCCATCAAAAAGGCCCATGAAGAGCGGATCCGGAAGGCGGAAATGGATACCATCATCACTGAAAGGGGATGGTAAGGGGAAAAACGCAGGTATCTGAATAAAAGGTGCTTTTATTCAGTCGTTTAAAATGCTGTCTGGAAGGTTTGGCGGAAAGGCCCCTTGCAACCGGGATCAGGGTCTTTTCATGCAAAAGGACAAGATCTGTTCAAAACCATCAAGGAGTTGTCAACATGAATGCCTCGGCTACCGTTTCAAAAGCCCACGTAGACTATAAACGTCTTTTTTTCATGTTTCTGGGTATTTTCCTGTTTTGTATTGTGTACTGGGCTCCGCCCTTCCCCGATGCCATAGATCCCCTTGGAGCCTCCTTTACCCTTTCCAAGGAGGCCAAGGGAGCCATTGCGATTTTTCTTCTGGCTGGCACCTGGTGGGTATTTGAAGTGGTACCCATCGGTATCACCAGTATTCTTATCGGGGTGATGCAGGTCATGTTCTACGTGCGTTCCGCCAATGACGCCTTTAAAGACTTCATGACCCCCTCCGTCATGTTTATCTTTGCCTCTCTCATCATTGGTATTGTTTTTACCAAAACAGGGCTGACCAAGCGCATAGCCTACAAAATGCTTTCCATCGTAGGCGAAAAAACCCACCTGATCATGCTGGGCTGTTTTCTCATCACCGTGGCCCTGACCCATTTCATGGCCCATACGGCCGTTGCCGCCACCATGTATCCCCTTCTTCTGGCTGTCTATGCCATGTATTCCGATGACCCTTCCAAGCCCACCAATTTCGGTAAAGGTCTTTTCATTGGAATGGCCTATGTGGCCGGAGCGGGCAGTATTGTCACCCTGCTGGGTGCGGCCCGTGCACCCGTGGCTCTGGGTTTTTACAATGACATTGTGGGTCGGGAGATTTCCTTTTTCGAACTGACCTATTACATGGCTCCCGTGGGCTGGCTCATGGCCTTTCTCATCTGGGGAATGATTCTGCTTTTCCTGCCTCCGGAGAAAAAAGAAATTGAAGGTGTGCGGGAAAGGGCTGCGGAGCTGGCGGCCCAGCAGGGTCCCATATCAGCCAAGGAAATCGTTGCCGCTGGTGTGGTAATTACCTGTATCCTCATCATGTCTCTGGGAAGCTTCTTTCCGCTGCTCGCCAAGCTGGATAAGACGGGCCTGATTCTTATCACCACCCTCATTTTCTTTACCACCCGTATTCTCACCATTGACGACCTGGAAGCCGTGCCCTGGAACATCATTCTGCTTTTCGGTGGTGCCATGAGCATTGGTTTCTGTCTCTGGCAGACCGGAGCCGCCCAGTGGATGGCCGTACACTGGCTGACCCTTTTTGAAAAGGCCCACTGGTTTATCTTTGTCATGGGAATGGCTGTTTTTGTTCTGGCCATGACCAACTTCATCATGAACGTGGCGGCCATTGCCATTTCCATGCCCGTGGCTCTGGTCATTGCGCCCTACCTCAATGTGGCTCCCGAGGTCATTACCTTTGCGGCCCTTGTTACCGCAGGTATGCCCTTTCTTCTTTTGGTTGGTGCCGCACCCAACGCCATTGCTTATAACTCCGGACAGTTCACCACGGGAGAATTTTTTAAATATGGTCTCGTCGCCAGTATTCTGCTGCTGGCCGTGCTTAGTCTTTTCATATTGGTCATCTGGCCGCTGATGGGTATGCCCGTATCCCTTCTGGGAGGCTGATGGTTCCATGGGGCGGCTCAGCCGCCCCATGGTTTTCAGGAGTTGCCATGTCTTCTTCCGACGAAGAAATCAGAAATGACCACTATGGCTTTCTCAGCCTGAGAAGCCGTCTTTATCTTGCCCTGTGGGGCATTTTTTTTCTTGTGACCACCGGATCGGGGATTATGGTCTGGTACATCCAGAAACTGCAGGTTCTGGTGAATGATGATATTCCCCGCAGTATTACGGCCTTTCAGTCTGCCGAAGCTCTCGAAACCGCCCTGATTAACCAGAAAGGGTTTGTTACCTATTATCTGCAGGACAGGGACCCGGAATGGCTGCATCGGCTGGGAGAGTACCGCCAGATTTTCCGTGAAAAACTGACAGAAGCAGAAAAGCATGCCAGTACCTTGCCCCAGAAAGAGCTTATCAGAGAAATCAGGGTAAACTATGAGCGCTATATCCTTGCCAAGGATGAGGTGATTGCCCACTATGTCCATGGGAGAGTGGCGGAAGGGCAGGCCCGTCATCCGGAGATCCGGGTTCTCTTTTTCCGGATTATGCAGCATTGTGAGGATTTTAAAGCCCTTCATTCCCGGTCCATGACAGCCCTGCAGGAGGACGTGGGCAGGGAAACCAGTCAGGTTCGCCATGTGACCCTTTTCATTCTCATGGTAACCACAGCCCTTATTTTTACTCTGGGGATGAGAATTTCAAGGCAGATTCTTGTGCCCCTGCGCCGTCTGGCCCGGGAGGCCGGGGCTGCATCCTGCAAGGCGGGAAATGAGGTGGCGGTTTTGAGCCGTGGTGTGGAGGGCCTGATCCGCAATGCCGGAGAGGTTTCCCGGGAGCTGGAACGCAGCCGGGAAAATCTGGAGCAGGCGGAGCGCATGGTCATGGTGGCCAGGCTGGCGGCGGGTATGGCCCATTCCATCCGAAATCCTCTGACATCCGTTAAAATGCGCCTCTTTTCCCTGTCCCGCTCCCTGAATCTGGATGCGGATCAGAAAGATGACTTTGCCGTTATCTCCGGGGAGATTGATCATATTGATACCATCGTCCAGAATTTTTTAGAGTTTTCGCGTCCGCCCAAACTGAAAATTCAGTCCGTTTCTCCCTCTGATGTGGTGGATCGAACACTGGATCTGCTGCGTCACCGCCTGGAATCCTATGGGGTGACCGTACGACTGAAGCGGGAGAAGCCCCTGCCCCCCATTTCCGGTGATCCTGAACAGCTGAAGGAAGTACTGGTCAACCTGATGGAAAACAGCTGTCAGGCCATGGCCGGTACTCCGGGCCATATAGAGATCTTAGAAATCATGGAGAAAGATGGGGCGGGTTGTCCTGTTGCCTGCCTGTGTTTGCATGATTCCGGCCCCGGTATTCCAGCGGATATGGTGGCGCGTATTTTTGAACCCTTTGTGACCACCAAGGAAGAGGGTACGGGCCTTGGCTTGAGTATTGCAAGCCGTATAGTGGCAAACCACGGAGGTACCCTTGCTGTTGTTTCCCAACCCGGGAGAGGGGCCTGTTTTACAATGCGTATTCCCCTGATCTCCCAGGGACAGGAAGGAGAAGGTGATGGCCCACATCCTCATCATTGACGATGATGATCAGCTTCGAACCAGTTTTCAGCGGCTTCTGATCCGGGAGGGATTTCAGGTGAGTGCCGCCGCTTCCGGTGAGTCCGGCCTGCGTGTCCTTCAGGATCATGTGCCGGATCTTGTTATTGTGGATATGCAGATGCCTGGTAAAAATGGTCTGGAAACCTTTGCCATCATCCATGGGGAGCACCCCTATCTGCCCGTTATCATCATGACCGCCTTCGGAACAACGGATTCCGCCATCGAAGCGACCAAGGCCGGAGCCTTTGATTATATCCTGAAACCCTTTGATATTCCTGAAATGCTGGATCTGATTAAAAAGGCTCTGGATGCCGGTCGTTTCATGCAGACCCAGGTTACGCTGGGCTGTGCTTCCGAAGGAGAAATGGTCAATGAGGCCATCATTGGCCGCAGCCCGGCCATGCAGCAGGTCTACAAGGCCATCGGCCGGGTAACGGCTACAGATGCCACGGTGCTCATACGGGGAGAGTCGGGTACGGGAAAGGAGCTGGTGGCAACGGCCATTTATCAGCACAGCAGCCGGTCCAAAAAACCCTTTCAGATCATCAATTGTGTGGCCATTCCCGAAACCCTCCTGGAATCCGAGCTTTTCGGCTATGAAAAAGGAGCCTTTACCGGTGCTGTGCAGCGGCGGATGGGTAAAATTGAACAGGCGGACGGAGGAACGGTTTTTCTGGATGAGGTGGGAGATATGCCCCTTTCCCTCCAGTCCAAGCTGTTGCGTCTCTTGCAGGAACGGAGCATAGAGCGCATCGGCGGGCGGGAAACCCTGCCCGTTGATGTGCGGATCATTGCGGCAACCAACAGAAATCTGGAAGAAGCCATAGAAGATGGTCGTTTCCGGGAAGATCTTTACTACCGTCTCAATGTGGTGGTTCTCACCCTCCCGCCGCTGCGGGATCGTAAAGGAGATATTCCCCTTCTCACGGACTATTTTCTGCAGCGTTTTGCCAGGGAGGCCGGCATCAAGAATCCCGGCATTACGGAAGAAGCCAGCCGGAAACTGGAAGCCTGGGACTGGCCGGGCAATATCCGGGAGTTTGGTAATACCCTGCATAAAGCCATTATTTTTAACCGGGGTACACCCATTGCACCGGAAGATCTGGACATGGGGCCGTCTGTGGTGGCCGAAAGGCGGGAGCGGGCAGAGGAACCGGACCTGGAGGTTTCTGTCCGTAACTGGATCCGTTCCGGCCTGGAAAAGGGAGAAAAAGAGAGTTTTTTTGATGAAACCATGGATACCTGCGCCCGTATTCTTGTCAGTGAAGCGTTAATTTTTACGGGAGGCAACCGTTCTCAGGCGGCGAGACTGCTGGGCATGTCCCGCCCTACCCTGCATGCCCGAATCGACAAATATCATCTGAAAATGGATACGTCCGTACGTGAGGAGACGGATGATGGAGGAACGGCGGCCTGATGGCCGGGTTTTGACTGAGTAGAAAAGAATGTGCCACGGAGAAATGGAGCTGCCGGTTTTTTGAAAAAGAACCGGCAGCTTTTTTTGTGCGAAATGCCCCTTTGATGCTGTTGGCAGAATCTGCGTCCATCCTTCTTACACTTCCCTGTCATCCTGCAAATGCACCGGACAGATTTGAATGGCATCATGTTCATAAGATATTGATTTATAAGGGATGTTTTTGTTTTTTTTGTTGGCATCTGCCTTGCATTGTTTCTCCTGCAGCCACGACACCGGATGAAAAACCGGAACCTACAAACCCCATCGGGAGGAGAACAGGCCAATGCAACAATACGTTAAGGATTTTATGGTCCCCATTGAGAAGTTCCCCGTCATCCAGTCCAGCGCCACATTCACGGAAGCTGTCATAGCCCTTGAAAAAGCTCAGGAGGCCTTTCTTGCGGGCAGGCAGGAACAGCGCATTCTCCTTGTCAGGGATGATGCGGGTAAAATTGTGGGTAAGCTCACCCCCATTGACATTGTCCGCGGGCTTGAACCGAACTTTGACAAAGTAGTGGATAAGGAAGCGGGTGCCTTTGTTTCCAATGTGAATTACGTCATTGAATCCATGAAACAGCATACCCAGCTCTGGTCAAAACCCATTGATGATCTTTGTGGCAGGGCAACGGACATACGGGTCAGAGATTTCATTAAAGGTACCCCCCGCTCTCAGGTTGTCCCGGCGGATGCCAGTCTCAATGATGCCCTCCATGCCTTTGTTATTTTTGGCCACGATGCCGTTTTTGCCATGGATGGAGCAAAGGTGGCCGGTGTTCTTCGTTTTTCCGATGTGTACCGGGAAATCCAGAGGCAGATTAAAACGTGTGCCGTCTTATGATTTCATTCCTTTGCCGTTTTTTTAATTCACCTATTTTGCATAAGGAGACGGAAGTATGACTGACAACACGCAGGAGCTGAAAAAGCCCGGTCCCAATGAGCTGATTATTGATGAGCATCCGGAAGCGCCCAAACAGTCCGGCATGAGTATTCTCATCAAATGCGCCATCGCCCTTGCCTTGGGTATTTTTGTTTACATCCTTCCCACACCGGACAACCTCTCCCCCGAAGGTCACCGTCTGCTGGCCCTTCTGGTAACGGTTCTTGTTCTCTGGATTTCCGAGGCCATTCCCATCGGTATTACCGCTCTCTGCGTGGGTGCGGGTATGATTGCCTTAAAAATTGTGGGCCGAAACGATGCCTGGACCCCCTATGCCAACCCTGCGGTTATGTTCGTACTCATGATCATCATGTTCGGGGTGGTATTAAACGAAGTGGGGCTTGCCAAACGTATGATGTATCATCTGTTGCGTATTGCCGGTACCAATGTGAAGAAGCTGAGCTTTGTACTGGCTGTTGGCTGTACCATGCTGGCCACCATCCTCCATGATGCCACCGTCACCGTTGTCATGGTCTTTGCCTTTGTCCCCGTATTCATGGCCATGGGTATGAAGCCGGGAGACGGGCACAAACTGCCCAAGTTTTTCCTCATGCTCATTCCCCTTGCCGCTTCTGCAGGCGGGTTCGGCACCATGATCGGCGGGGGCCGCAACCCTCTGGCCGTAGAAATTTTGTTCCGCTATACCCGAGATACCACGGGTGTTGGAAAGGTTGTGGGTTTTGTTGAGTACTTTATTATTCAGTTTCCCCTGAGTCTTTTCACGGGCCTTGCCACATGGGCTGTGGTGTACTTTCTTTTCCGGCCGGAAGAAAAGGAGCTGGTGGGTGTGAAGCTGGAAGATCCCGGCCCCATGGGTACGGCGGAGCTGGGGGTGGCCATTGTCTTCCTCGGTGCCTTTGTGCTCTGGTTTCTTGGTGATATCACGGGCTGGCATGTGAGCGTGGTGGCCGCCATAGCCATGGTGGGTTTTTGTGCGCCGGGCTGGGTATCCTTTAAAACCATCTGTGATAAATTCCCATGGGAATCCTGGATTGTATTTGGTGCCGGTGTTTCTCTGGGTCTCGCACTGTTGAAAACTGGCGCAGGCCAGTACCTTGCGGAAACCTGTCTGCCAATCCTTGAGGGGCAGGGGTCCTTTGTCACCTTCTTTGGTCTGGGCCTTTTCGGTTCTTTCCTTTCCAGCCTCATGAGTAACTCCGCTGCCGTAGCCCTGACCCTGCCCATCACCCTGCCCATGGCGGATATGCTGGGCATGTCACCAACGGCCGTAGCCCTTCTCGCACCCATTACTACGTCTTTTATCATGCTGGTTATCGGGTGCCCGCCCACCATCATTGCCTATAGTTCTGGCTACTTCACCCAGGTAGATTTCATTAAAGTGGCCGTTCCATGGTGCATCTGTCTCCTTGTGATTGCTGTGCTGGGGGTACTGCTTTACTGGCCGATGATTGGAGTCTACTAGCGGATGATGCCAGGCAATGATTGGAAACGATAACAAAAACAACCGGATCTTTGAAAGGTCCGGTTTCAGAAAAGGAGACAGTCTATGGAGCCCATTCGCATCCTTGTGGTGGACGATGAGGTGGATTTTACGGAAATGCTCTGCCTGCGTCTGAAAGAAGTGGGGCATCTGGCCGATGCCGTTCATGATGGTGAGGCCTGTATGTCCATGCTGGATCAGAAGCCCTATGATGTGCTCGTTCTCGATATCCGTATGCCCGGCATGGATGGCCTGCAGGTACTGAGGCAGATCAAGTCGGATCATATCTCAACGGAAGTTATTCTTCTTACGGGGCACGGGTCTACGGAAACCGCCGTGGAGGGCATGAAGCGCGGTGCCTTTGACTATGCGCTGAAACCCTATGAGTTTACGGAGCTTCTGGAAAAAATTCAGGAAGCCAGAGCCGTAAAGAAGGAGCGGGAAGAGCGTATTCGTAAGGCGGAGGAGCGTTCCCGCATGGACAGGCTGGAAAAAAATATACGGTTCTGATGGCCGGGGTCTGTTTCGTGCTGCTTTTCTGAACAGTGGGCACGGCGCACAGCGATGTTTTGTCCTGAAGTAAGGGGGCATGGCTCGGAAGGTAAACGCTGGCCGCCAAAGAAGCTGGTTTGTGGAAAGATGCCATCAGATTTCTGTACCCCTGGTCTTTTTTTGTGCAGAAAAGCGGGAATCATTCCGTTTATCCCTGCAGAATCATCCCCGCCCTCCCTCCAGACAGGGGCGGGGTGGTTCACCCCCGGTCAGGGATCCCTTCAGGATGGGCTTCTCCCCCGGAGCCTTCCCGTTTTTCAGGTGCCGAGTAATCGGCACCTTTTTTTTGGGGCAAAGCCTGCATGGGGCTGTCTGTTTTTTTTTCATGCTGCAAAAAAAACAAACAGAGCATGCCCCTGTTGTGGGAAAGAGTTGATGTTATGGGAGGATGGTTTTGCATGGGAATAAGGGGAAAAAAGTGATTTTTTTCATAAAAACAGAAAAAAAGAGGATGGCCGGTATTGTCCTTGCAAAAAAAACAGAAAATGAACGTTTTTCCGGTAAAAACAGGGGAGGATTCCCTTCCCCCAAATGTATCTTATGGGCAGACCCCGAAAAAGCGGGGCCATAGGTAGGATCCTAAAAAGGAAAGGAGTTTTTCAATGGGTATTCAGGAGGCTCAGGCACCATCGCCCAACCGTGCCATCAGCCACGAGGAGGAACCCTCTGCATCCGGGCAGTCCGGCCGAAGTATTCTCATTAAATGCGCCATAGCCCTTGCTCTGGGAATCTTTGTTTATCTGCTTCCCACACCGGAAAATCTTAGCCCGGAAGGCCACCGCCTGCTGGCTCTTCTGGTCACCATTCTCATTCTCTGGACCACGGAAGCCCTTCCCATTGGTGTCACAGCCCTTTGTGTGGGGGGCGGCATGATAGCGTTGAATATTGTGGGCCGAAACGATGCATGGACTCCCTACGCCAATCCTGCTGTGATGTTTGTTCTTATGATCATTATGTTCGGTGTCATATTGAATGAAGTGGGCCTTGCCAGACGGCTCATGTATCATCTCCTGAAGTTTGCCGGAACCAATGTGAAAAAACTCAGTTTTATTCTGGCTGTGGGCTGCACCCTCACGGCCACCATTCTCCATGATGCCACCGTAACGGTTATTATGGTGTTTGCTTTTGTTCCCGTATTCATGTCCATGGGTATGAGGCCGGGTCAGGGGCATAAACTTCCCAAATTTTTTCTTATGCTTATTCCCATGGCGGCTTCGGCAGGAGGCTTTGGCACCATGATCGGTGGTGGTCGTAACCCTTTGGCCGTGGAAATTCTCTTTCGTTATACGGAGGAAGCCACAGGCGTGGGTAAGGTGATTGGTTTTTTGGAGTATCTTGTGATTCAGATGCCCATCAGCATTTTTACGGCCATTGCCACCTGGGCTGTGGTGTTTTTTCTTTTCCGGCCGGAAGAAAAGGAGCTCAAGGGCATTGAGCTGAACAATCCCGGCCCCATGAGTACGGCGGAACTGGGTGTTACCATTGTTTTTATCCTGACTTTTGTGCTCTGGTTTCTCGGTGATATCACGGGCTGGCATGTGAGTGTGGCGGCCTGTATTGCCATGGTGGGATTCTGCGGACCGGGCTGGGTATCCTTTAAAACCATCTGTGATAAATTTCCATGGGAATCCTGGATTGTTTTTGGAGCGGGCGTTTCGCTGGGCATGGCCATGCTGCAGACAGGAGCTGGTCAGTTTCTTGCGGAAAGTCTTCTGCCCATGCTGGAAGGCAGAAGCAGCTTCACCATATTCTATGGGCTGGGTCTTTTCGGTTCTTTTCTTTCCAGTCTGATGAGCAACTCCGCAGCCGTGGCCCTGACCCTTCCCATAACTCTTCCCATGGCGGATATGCTGGGAATGTCCCCCACGGCCGTGGCTCTGCTGGCACCGGTGACCACTTCTTTCATCATGCTGGTTATCGGATGTCCGCCCACCATCATTGCCTACAGCTCCGGTTATTTCACCCAGGTGGATTTCATCAAGGTGGCCGTACCCTGGTGCCTGATTCTGCTGCTCATATCCGTGGTTGCCGCACTGCTGTACTGGCCCCTCATCGGTATTCATTAGAAAAAAGGGAGATTTCCCATGGGTAAAACAGGTGAAGACGCGATTTCCCCTCTTGATGAACAACAGAAAGGTGATGGGCACGCCGAAACGGTAAAAAGTGAGGCGGATCATCTGTATGAACTGCTCAGGCCCCTTCATCATCTGCCCAGGGGAAAAAACACATGGAACCCTGAACTGATTCACAAATCCTGGTTCTGGCCCCTCAGTGTGGCCATTTTAATGGTACTGTACTATCTCTATCCCCTTTTCTGGGATGTGATTTCAAAAGGTCCATGAAAAGAATTCCCGTTACTTTACACATGGGCAGTTTTTGGCTGCCAAAAAAGGAGAAGCCATGGAGTCCGTACGTATACTTGTGGTGGACGATGAAGAGGATTTCACGGAAATGCTTTGCCTGAGGCTGGAGGAAGCCGGTTTTTCTGCAGAAGCCGTTCACGATGGTCAGGCCTGCCTGAAAAAACTGGATGAGAAACCCTATGATGTTCTGATTCTGGATATACGCATGCCCGGTATGGACGGATTGCAGGTATTACGCCAGATTAAAGCCGATCATATTTTAACGGAGGTGATTCTTCTTACGGGTCATGGATCCGTGGAAACCGCTGTCGAAGGTATGAAGCGGGGAGCCTTTGATTATGCGCTGAAGCCCTATGATTTTGAGGATCTTATGGATAAAATCAAGGAGGCCGGATCCCTGAAATATGAAAGGGAGCATCGTATCCGTAAAGCAGAAGAGCGCTCCCGTTTGGACAGGCTGGAAAAAACAATCCGTTTTTAAGTGTCGCTGTTCCCTGCAGCAAGAAAAGTTTGAAAACAGAACAGGCTGTCTCCAGAGAGACGGCCTGTTCTGTTTCAGGGGCTGGAATACTTATTGCTGGAGGAGTTTCATGCGCTTTTGTCAGCCAAGGCCTATTCGAAAGAAGCATGTTTCAGGCAGGCGGAAAGTTGCTTTCTGATGGTGCGGGAGTGCAGCATCCCTTTTCTGCTGAGCGGAAGGACATGCCATGTTTTCTTTTTCCGGAATAACGGATCGAATTCTTGTGGGTATTGCGGCTTTAAGCCTGATTGCCTTTACCATCGGGGGTATGGCCTTTGTGAATTTTGCCCATGTTCGCAGCCATGCGGACAGGCTTATGCAGGAAAGCCTTCCTCAGTGGGCCATAGCCCATGGAGTACATCAGGAAGTGGCCCAGACGGGTTTTTTCATGCTGCGTTATGTGCTGCATGGAGAGCTGTTTTACTGGGAGGAAGCCATGCTTTCTACGGAGCGCTGTCTTCTTACTCTGGAAAGGGGAAGACAGCTGGCGGAAGATAAAAAACTGCAGCCTTTCAGTCAGCAGCTGCACCGGATGACCCCTGTGCTTTTCGGTTATCAGGAAGCCTTGCACCAGCTGAGGGAAGCCATGGAAACCATTGAGAGCCAGCATGGAGCCGTTCAGGAAGCCTCCCTTGTTTTTATGGAGAACATGGAGGGCTACCTTGCCATGCAGTGGGTCGACATGGGCCGTCAGACAGAGGCTGTTTTTGCCGGTCTTCCCCTTATGAGGGGAGAGCTGGACCTTGCCGGAGAGGAAGAGCTCGCCATTCGCCAGCACCGCCTGCAGGCCGGTATGCGTATTCTGGATATGGGAAGGCAGATTGATGCGGGGTTGTGGCAGGCAGAGCTGAGCCGGAGCAGATCCCAGCAGGAGTTCATCCTGCATCAGATAGGAGAGCTTCAGCAGCACATGGCCGCTCTTGTGATGGTGACACGTCAGCCGCAGAATATGGCGCAGCTTCGGGCGGCCATGGGTTCTCTGGAAGACACGGTGCGCGTTATCCGGGTTCTGGTGAAGGTCAGAGAAGAGGCGGATAAGGTACACCGGGATCACAGCAAAGCTTATGAAACTCTGTCTGATCTGGCAAAGAACATTGCTTCCAAAGCCCATGACAGTGCCATGGACGGAGGAAGCCGTACCCGTGCCATCGCCGAGCGGTTTGTTTTTTTTCTGGTCCCGCTGGCACTGGCAGGGATTGGCATTCTTCTCCTTCTGTATGCTCAGGTGGCCAGCCTGGAACGCCAGACCCTGGAAATGAACCAGATCACGAAGCTCGCAGCCCGGCTTAAAAAAGCAGGCAGTGAACAGGAGGCAACGGCCTGTGTTCTGGAAGCATGCAGACGTATTTTTCCGAAAGATTCTGGAATGCTCATCCTTACGGACCCCTCTGGCAATCCTGTAGTCAGCAGGGGCTGGGGAACAAAAACCGAACCACCCTGCCCTTCGGTAGGGGGCGCAGATCCGGCAAGGAAAGGGGGCTTTTCCATTTTCCTGCCTTCCCACGAGGAACGGAAGGTGTTTCTGGACATACGGTTTCATGCCAGTCTGTTGTTTCCGGGACAGAGACGGGCAGCCCATAAGGCCCTGGCCCGTACGGTGGTGGATCATTTTGCCGCCAGTCTCCATGCCATGTATCTCATGGGCAGGCTGCACAGGGAGTCCATAACCGATGCCCTTACTGGTCTTTATAACCGTCGCTATATGGAAGAAACCCTTCGCCGGGAGTTTTTCCGCTGTGAGCGGAAAGGAAGCTGCCTTTCCCTTCTGCTGCTGGATGCGGACCATTTCAAGAAAGTGAATGATACCCATGGCCATGACGTGGGTGATCGTGTGCTCATTCACCTTGCCCGTCTGCTGAAGGAGGATGTGAGGGCAGAGGATGTGGCATGCCGCATCGGAGGAGAAGAATTTTTGCTGATCATGCCCGGCCTCTGTCCTGAAGCGGCCATGAAACGGGCTGAGGCTATCCGCCGTAAGGTTGCCGCCAGTGTGACATATACGGATGATGGCGAAGGGATAAGCCTGACCGTTTCTCTGGGGCTTGCCGTCTATCCTGAAGATGGAAAATCTCCGGAAGTGTTAATTCAGGCGGCGGACAGAGGGCTTTATGCCGCTAAATCTGCGGGCAGAAACCGGGTTTGCCGCCATCCGCGGGAAAGCGGTTGCGCAAGGGAAAAGAGCACTATGTAAAAAAAGCAGACAGATTTTACCGGAGTCTGTCTCCGGGGTTCCCGTTTTTCGCCCACATTTAGTGGAATACTTATTGCATAAAGGTCAGTACCTTTTCTGATTACCGCTTTGGTCCCGCCATGTTGATCGGAAGTTGAAAAAATGGAACACCCGGGGCAGGTCTTGGCCCTGTTTCCACCGGGACCTTAGGGAGGGGGCCTGCCCTCACTCAGGTCGGAACATGGTATCCATAAAGACCGTGCGTGTTCTCCAGTAACAGAACCGGAGATGGATAACAGTGGCGGAGTCAGAGTGGTACGGATTGCTTTTGGTTGTATTCAGGAACTTTTATGCTGTGCCGCCATGGTGAAAGGAGGCAGGGATGTTGAAAACCATGAAGTTGCGTACCCGGCTCTTTGCAGGATTTGGAATGCTCACGGCTGTTCTTTTGGTGATGAGCCTCGGGGCTGCCATGAATTTAGGTACGATCCGCTCCCAGACAGACAGTCTGATCCATGGAAGCCTTCCCCAGTGGTCACTGGCCAATACCATTTCAGGTCATGTTGCGGAAATCGGATACCAGATGGCCGGATATGAGCTGCACCGGAATGAGCTTTTTTTAAGAAATGCCATGACAGCCTCAGCCTTTTGTATGGAAAAGATACGGGAGGGAAGGAAACAGGCCAAAGAGACGGGGAGCGCATCCTTTGTCAGGCAGATGCAGGATATGGAAACCATTTTGACCCGGTATCAGGAACTGATGCAGCAATCCGCCGCCGCCCTGCGGAGCATAGCCCATCATCATGAGGCTGTGATGGCTTCCGCTCATCTTTTTGTGGAAAATATAAGCGGTTATAACCGTATGCAGAAAGAAGCCATGGTACAGCAGCTTTCCGCAGCTTTTGGTGACAACGGGATGGAGCGGTTCGGCCTGAATCTGGCATCAGGGGAAGAGCTGCAGATTCGTCATGACCGCATTCAGGCGGGCAGCCATATTGTCAGTCGGGGAAATGGGCTTTATTCCTTGCTGTGGCAGGCTGAAACCAACCGCGATGCGACAGCCCTTTCCGCCCTCCTGCCGGAAATCCATGAACTGCACCGGACCATGACAGAACTGGTGAATGTGACACGCCAGCCCCAGAACCTTCAGCAGCTGCGCATGGCCATGGATGCCCTGAATGCCAATGTGGCATCCGTTGAGCATCTGATCCGGCTGCGGCAGGATGCCGTGGAAACGGCCAGAGCCCAGACAGTAGCCTATCAGGAGCTGCTGGGCCGTGCAGGAGCGCTTTCCGCCGAAGCCCACGGGCAGGCCATGGATGGGGGCGACCAGACAAGTCTCATTGTGCGGGGCTCCGTAAGAAATCTTCTGCAGACCGCCGCAGGAGGGCTTGTGCTGGCCATTCTGCTGAGTTTTTTGATCACAAGGGCCATCACAGCTCCCATCCGGACAACGTCTGATCTGCTGAAGAATATCGCCGAGGGAGAAGGAGATCTTACCCGGAGACTGACGGTAAAAACCCGTGATGAAATGGGAGAAATGGCCGAATGGTTCAACCGGTTTGCGGAAAATATCCGAAAAATGGTGCAGCAGATCAGCCATAAGGCGGAAAATCTTAACCTTACGGCAACGGAGCTGAAAGAGCTTTCGGGTATTCTGGATGGAGAATCGGTTCATACCCGGACCCTGTCCAAAAGTACGGAGGCCTCCCTTGCCAGCACCAGCCGCGATATGCAGGATGTGGCGGCGGCCGTATCTCAGGCATCGGGCAACCTGTCTTCCATTGCAGCATCCAGTGAGGAAATGACGGCCAGTATATCCGAAATTGCCCGAAGTGCCGCCAGTGCAAGGGATATTGCCAAGCGGGCAGCCCTGGAGGGTGCCTCGGCCTCAGAGCGCATGATCAGTCTGGGAACCTCTGCCCGCAGCATTGATAAGGTTACGGAAGCCATAGAAGATATTTCCGCCCAGATCAACCTGCTGGCCCTGAATGCCACCATTGAGGCGGCCCGGGCCGGTGAAGCGGGCAAGGGTTTTGCTGTTGTGGCCAATGAAATCAAAGAGCTGGCCCGTCAGACCGGAGATTCCACCCGGGAAATCAAGGCACGCATAGAAGATATTCAGGAGAGCAGCCGAAGCTCCGAGCAGGAAATTATTGGTATTACAAAAATTATCAATGACATTGAAGATATTGTGACCAGCATTGCCGCTGCCGTGGAGGAGCAGGCCTTTACCATGCAGGAGGTGGCCTCCAACATCGGTGAGGCGGCATCGGGTATTTCCGAAGTCAATAAAAAGGTGGGCGGATCCGCAGGGCGAATCAAAGAGGCAAGCATTGAAACCACGGAGGTGGCCCAGGCCGCTTCCCGCATGGAGTCCGGCAGCCATGGCGTGAAAAAAGGTGCGGAAGAACTGGCCGGGCTGGCCGAATCTTTGAGGGTCATGGTGGGGCGTTTTAAAACATCCTGATGTAGCAGGGCGTTCCAGCAGGTGCCAGTCAATGAAATTATCAAGGGCTATGGTCATCATGAATATTGTTCAGCTGGACAGTGGATATTGCTGCGGAGAAGCCCTGAATCTGGATACTATCGAACCCTTTCTCTTTGAGAAGGGGGGGCGGTGGCATGCCCGCCTGGAAGGGCTGACCCTTTCTTCGGTTTTTCAGCCCATTTTCAGTCCTGCCCACCAGCAGTGCGTGGGGATGGAGGCTCTGGTCCGGGTACAGGACAATCTGGGGAATGCCATCTCTCCCCCCCGGCTTTTTGCGGGAAAAAACCGGCAGCGCATTGTACTGGCAGATCGCATCTGCCGCCTGCTTCATGGGAAAAATTATCTTGTTCTCCAGCAGGAGGCTCTCTGGCTTACCCTGAACATTGCCCATGAAGTGGCTGTTCATGGACGCTGTTATGGTCCATTTCTGAAAAATGCTCTGGCCAGTCTTGCCATTCCTCCGGAAAGCATAGTCCTTGAAATTATGGAGCATCCAGTGGGAGATCACCAGTTGCTGGATGCGGCCGTGGATTTTTACCGGAATATGGGTTGTCACATTGCCCTGGATGATTTTGGTGCGGGACGATCTCATTTTGACCGGGTCTGGCGGCTGAATCCCCATATGGTGAAGCTGGACCGCAACCTCATTGCCCATGCAAAAGAAAATCCCCGCATCCGTCATATTTTCCGGGGCATGGTTTCCCTCCTTCAGCAGAGCGGATGTCTTGTTCTTGTGGAAGGGGTGGAGTGCGAGGAAGAGGCGGTGATTGCCCTTCAGGCGGGGGCCGATTTCATTCAGGGCTATTATTTTGCAAGGCCTTCTCCCAGTCCATCCTTTGATTTTGCCGGGTGGGGTCATCTGTACCGGAACTATCACAGAAATATGGCTCTGGCGGAAGAGAGGAATCAGGATCGTTACGCCATTCTTGGAGAGGTTTTCCAAGGGAGTTGTGATGATATTGGTAAGGGGAAGGACTTATGGCAGGCATGCAAAAAACTGCTGGAACACCCTGATGTGCTGCGCTGCTTCTGTCTTACCTCCGAGGGGCATCTTCTGGGAGAGCCCCTGTTTTCCCCCCATGCTGTCAGGTCATCCCCTTCCCTGATGCCGGTGGTTCCGGGCAGGGCAAGGGACAACCGTTTCAGACCTTTTTTACAAAATGCACGGCGGTATCCGGGAAAGACCTGTCGCACGCGGCCCTATCGTTCTTTTTTGCAGGACGGGCTCTGTGTCACCCTGTCCCGGCAGATCCGGGGTGAGGAATCCGGATACGGCATTATTTTCTGCTGTGATATCCGGGAGCCATGGTTTGATTCCGATCCCGGTCTGTCTGCAGGAGGATCCTAAGACATGCCGCCTGTTTACAGATACTCAAATTGTATACGCAGTGTATTTGCCTGAAGTGTCTGGTTTTTCAGATTGAAGGTCGGGAGGCAGACAGTTTTGCGGAGCGTATACTCCCACTGATGGGCCAGCAGGGAGAGGAGCAGTCCATGAAGTCTTTGTCCGGAAGGTCTTCCCAGGATATCTGGTCTGTGGATTGGAAAACCACTGTTTCCTTTATGTCCATGGTCTGTATTGTACTCTGTGTGGGTGTGGCTGGATATGCGGCCGTATTCCTGCTGCATGAATCCTTGTATAATCTTGGAAACAACCGCATCCCGGATTTAAAGGCTCTGGCCGTACTGAATCAGCATCGCATGTCTATACGAGGAGATACCTTTGCCGTAGGCCTTCTTGAAAATATGAGTGAACCAAAGGAAGCCTATGTGACCATAAGGGACAGTCAGCAGCATGCCTGGAAAAATATGGATGAGGCATGGAGCGCCCTCCGGTCCAGCCCCAGGCAGTCGGAAAAGGGAAGGGAGCTGATGAAGCAGGCCGAAGCGGATTACCGTGCATGGCGAAATGTGCATACGCATATGGACAGGGTTCTGCAGCAGCTGGTAGAGTACAAAGATCTGGACCATAAAAATGGGTTACACAGGCAATACAGGGAGCTGACAGCGGAAGTCCTTCCCCTCTCCTGCTCTCTGTCCCTTACGTTGGATGCCCTTACGGACAACAATATTGTCAATATACGGGTCATGGCAGATCACAGTCTTTCCATTGCCCGTATCTTACGTAAGGGAGCGGTGTTTTCCATCCTGCTGGCCACGGGACTGGCCCTGTTTCTTTTTTGGATGAGCCACAGAGCACGCAAGGAGGTGGTGAAACGGCAGTGGCATGCCCATCGAACTTTGGAGCGGAGAAGGGCCAATCTGCAGGCAATTTTTGATACGGCTCCGGTGGGAATGCTGCTGATCAATGACAGCGGTGAGGTCTGCCAGATCAATCCCGTTATTTCAGCCATAACCGGAAGCTCCGGAATGTTCCGGCAGGTGGGAGATTTTTTGCAGTGCGTCCATGCCCTCCCACCGGAACAAGGGTGCGGAAATAAAAACCATGGTCCCTGCAGTCAGTGTCGTATTCGCGCGTCCTTTGAATGTGCCCTTTCTACAGGCAGGGAAGTGCGGGGAGTGGAAAGTGCCCATGTGCTTGTTGTTCATGGCAGGACCCGGAACTTTTTCTTTCAGGTCAGTGCGGCCTCCCTTGTTCTGGCAGAACGGCATCATGTCCTCATTTCCCTGTTTGATATTACGGCCCACAAGGAAGCAGAGGCCGAACTCAGAAGCAGTAATGTCATGCTGGAAAAAACCATGGCCCATGCGGAGGTTATGGCCCGGAAAGCGGATGAGGCGAACAGGTCCAAAAGTACCTTTCTGGCCAATATGAGTCACGAAATCCGTACTCCCATGAATGCGATCATGGGCCTGACGGATCTTTGTCTCCGGACCGATCTTTTTCCTGTTCAGAGAAATTATGTGGATAGAATTCAGGATGCGGCCCAATCCCTCATGGGGCTTCTCAATGATATTCTGGATATATCCAAAATGGAGGCGGGTGAGCTTCGTCTGGAGACCATACCTTTTAACCTTGATGATGTTTTGGAAAAGCTGCGCAGTCTCTTTGCCGGTGCAGCCAAACAGAAAGGGGTTGAGCTGCTGTTCTGGAGGCATGTGGATACACCCTGTAACCTCATGGGGGATCCCCTTCGTCTTGGTCAGGTGCTGACCAATCTTGTGAGCAATGCCATCAAATTTACCAAAATGGGCGAAGTGCTGATCCGTATCGAATGCCCATGGCGGAGTCCCCACAGTGCCACCCTTCTTTTTGTGGTAAGGGATACGGGGGTCGGAATGAGCGATGAGCAGGCGGCTCATATTTTTGAACCTTTTTCCCAGGCCGATGCCAGCATCACCCGGACATACGGTGGAACAGGGCTGGGACTGAGTATTGTTCGCCAGCTGGTTCAGCTTATGGGGGGGCAGATCCGCTTGGAAACCCTGAACGGGGAAGGTTCTTCCTTTGTCATTACCTGTGAATTCCCGGTGCAGAAAGGGGAAGGGGTTGCCCTCTGCCCTCCTCTGTATCTTCAGGGGCTGAAGGTTCTTGTTGCCGATGATAACCCGACGGCAAGGAGCATTTTTCGTCAGTATCTGGAAGCCCTCCGCTTTGAGGTGCAGGTGGCGGACTCGGGAGAAGAAGTGCTGTCCATTCTTTATGGCAGGATGAATCCCTTTCATCTGATTATTCTGGATTACCGCATGCCTGGTTTGAACGGCCTCGAAACAGCTGAAAAAATAATGGAAAGTCTTTCGGATGAAAGCCCTGCACCTCTTATTTTTCTTTCTTCGGCTTTTGTCGGGCAGGAGATTCTCACCCATGCCATGGATAAGGGGGTAGCCGCTTTTATTGAAAAGCCCGTGACTCCCTCCTATCTTCTGGATGTTTTTCTGGAAAATATTGGGCCGGAGGAGAAATCCCGGTTTTTTTCGAGGCGGAGATCCGGTTATAAAACGGAAAACTATACCTTTCTGAAGGGCTTTCGCATTCTTCTGGTGGACGATAATGAGGTGAATCGTTTTGTGGCGGGGGAACTTCTGGGCCAGTCCGGAGTGCTGGTGGATCTGGCGGAAAATGGCAGGCAGGCCGTAGACATTATCGCCGCCCATCCGCCGGACTATTATTTTTGTGTACTGATGGATGTACAGATGCCCGTTCTTGATGGGTATGAGGCCACACGTATCATACGGAAGGACCCGAAGTTCCGGTTTCTTCCCATTCTCGCCCTTACGGCCAATGCCATGATGGATGACAGGGAAATGGCCATGAAAGCGGGTATGAATGACTATATTGTCAAACCCATACAGCCCGGAGATCTGTTTTCCTGTCTCAGCCGATGGCTACCTTCGGCTTCCCGTGCTTCATTCCGGACGGAAGGGCAGGGCTTCTGACCTGACAACCCGCCTTGCAGCCTGCAAACCCTGCGGACAGTTTCAGGAGTTCCGTTTTGCTAAAAGCCCTTTTTTTTCTGCAAAATCAAGCCATCTTCCGGTGGCACCTCCTTTGCAAAAGTCAAAAGATAGTCGGAGCCTTTTCGGGTTTCACGGAGAAAAAGGGTGTCATTTATTTTGACACGCTGTAAAGCCCCCGGGCTGTTTATGATCGTCATGCTGTAAATAAAACCGTCACTCCCTTTTCCAGACAACACGAAGTAAACGGTTTTTCCGCAAAAACCCCAAAAAATGAAGCCCCGGCCCCGTACTTGCAAATCGAAAACCAGGATTTTTATCAGAAAAGGGGGATGTTCTGCCCCTACAGGAAGGAAAAGCCATGGCCCCATGCCTTTATGTGCTTTTTGCGGACCCCAACCCACACATATGCCAGCTGTTGCAGCGGGAGCTTCGCATGCTTCCCTGCAGGGCTCAGGCCTTCTGTACGGGCCATGCACTGATGGATAGAATACAGCAGGACGTGAAAAAAGGAGCTTTGCCCGATCTGGTAGTGGTGGATCCGGATCTGGCCGACATACGAAGGGAGGATCTTTTGGCTGCCTTGCATATGCAGCTTCCGGCCACACCGCTGATTCTTCATTCCCTCCATGCCGAACAGCGGCACAGCAGGGAGATGGCCTTGCCGCCCCTTTTGATTTTTATGGAAAAAAACAGCAGCAGCCATATCCGTATTCGAAGACTCATTGAAACCCGTATCCAAAGGCAGGGGGAAGAGAATGGCCGATAAAAAAAAGATCCGTCCGGCAGAGTTTGTTCCCCTTCCTTCCATACAGGGAGACTATATGAAAGATCAGGACGCCTACTCCCGTCTTGCCCGCCGCATGGTGATCACTGCTCTTTTGATCAGCCTTGCTCCCGTTCTTCTGGTTCTATCCATAACACTGAATCGGTATGATACCACAACCAGAGAAAAAATATTTAATAATCTCAGTGCAATAGTGGACCATAACCGCAAGGAGATTGATGCCTTTCTCCGGGAAAAAACTTCCAACCTTCAAAGTCTTGTGCTGTTTTCTCCGCCCGAAGATCTGCAGCAGCCCGCCATACTGGAAGCCCATCTTCGCAGGCTGCGCAGGGTATACGGTCCTGTATTTGAAGATCTGGGTCTGGTGGATGCGGAAGGCAGGCTTGTGAGTTATGCGGGTCCTTTTCGTTTGGGAGCTGCGGATTACAGCAAGGCCGAGTGGTTTCAGGAGCTGAAGGATAAACCTCAGGCTGTGAGCGATGTTTTTCTGGGACTCCGGGGCATGCCCCATTTTATTGTGATGGTCAGGGCCGATGACAGGGATGGAAATTCATGGATTCTTCGGGCCACCATAGATTTTGAAGCCTTCAATATCATGGTGCGGAATCTGCAGATAGGGGAGAGAGGTTTTGTCTGTATCCTTAATCGGCAGGGGGAGTTGCAGACACGACCCCTTCAGGATATCGGTCCCCATACCCAAGTGTACCAGAAGTTACTGCGTACCCGTTCCGGAGACTCACTGATTTTTCATCAGGCACGGGATAAAAACGGGCAGAAGCAGATCTATGTAGCCGGATTTCTTAAAAACGGGGATTGGATGCTGATTTCCCAGCAGCCCGAATCCGAGGCCTTTTCTGATCTGATTAAAACGAGAAAACTCGGTATTTTTCTTTTCCTTGGCTGTGCTCTGGTGATTGCCTTTCTGGCGGTACGTTTTTCCAGGAAGCTGGTTCATACCCTTCAGAGAAAAGAAACGGAGAAACAGCTGATGAACCGTCAGGTCATTGAGACGGGAAAGCTGGCTTCCGTGGGTGAGCTTGCGGCGGGTATCGCCCATGAAATCAATAATCCTGTGGCCATCATGGTGGAAGAGGCGGGATGGATGGATGATCTGCTGGCGGATGAAGATCCCGAAGCAGTCAAAAGCATGAAGGAGTTCAAGACATCTTTGGCGCAGATCCGTACCCAGGGCCAGCGTTGCAAGGAAATTACCCGTAAGCTTTTAACTTTTGCGAGAAAATCCGAGTCCACCATCGAGCCTCTGCAGATCAATGATATGATCCGGGAAGTGCTTCCTCTTTGTGAACCCCGGGCGCGGTACGCTCAGGTTACCATGGAAACCCGACTGGTGCCGGATCTTCGAAAGGTGATGGCTTCCAGAACGGAGGTGCAGCAGGTTGTTCTGAACCTTGCCAATAATGCCATTGATGCCATGGAAAATGAGGGCGGTACCCTTTTGATTGAAACCCTGGCCCATGATGATTTTCTGGAAATTCTCATCCATGATACCGGCCCCGGTATTCCGGAGGCCAATCTGAAACGCATTTTTGATCCCTTTTTCACCACCAAGCCCGTGGGCAAAGGAACGGGTCTGGGGCTTTCCATCTGTTACGGTATTATTTCGGGTATGGGAGGGAAGCTGGAGGTGGAGAGCATGATGGGAGCGGGTGCTACTTTCCGGATTCTTCTGCCCACCCTTGCGGTTTCTACCGATGGAGAAGGTGAGGAAGCAGATAAGGTGAAGGGATAAACGGGGAACGAAAATTTTTTTTAAAGACAGTGTGCAGAAAGGCCGTTCAATTATAATGCAAACCATAAGGAGCCGATGATGGCAAAACGAAAAGTACTTCTGGTGGATGATGAAACCGGTTTTGTGGAGACCCTTTCCAAAAGACTCGAAAAGAGGGATTTCCGCCTGGATGCCGCTTTTTCAGGCAGTGAAGCTCTCGCGAAGCTGGCGGAGAATTCCTGGGTGGATGTGGTCATTCTGGATGTGAAAATGCCCGGTATGGACGGTATTGAAACCCTGGCTCGCATCAAACAGACCTATCCTCTGGTGGAAGTCATCATGCTCACGGGGCATGCCACGGTGGAGTCTGCCATTGACGGCATGAAGCAGGGTGCTTTTGATTATCTGATGAAACCCTGTGACATTGATGTGCTCACCGCCAAGGTAGATGAGGCTGCCATGCGCAAGCATATGCAGGAAGAAAAAATTGTGAATGCAAAAGCCATGGAAATTGCCAACCGAAGGGGGGACTGATGATCAAAAACTGCCGCCTTCTCCTTGTGGATGATGAGACCGGCTATGTTCGTGTTCTGGGAAATCGTCTTGAAAAAAGGGGTTTTTCCGTTCTTCGGGCCACAAGCGGTACGGATGCCGTTCGCCTTTTACGCAAGGACAGGGCAGATGTGGCTATTCTGGATCTGAAGATGGAAGATATGGACGGCATAGAGGTGTTGAAGATTTTCAGGAGAATGGCACCGGAAACGTCGGTCATCATGCTCACGGGCCATGGCAGTGAAGAGGCCAGGAAGGAGGCCCTGGCTGCGGGGGCCTCCGACTACCTTACCAAACCCTGCGAGCTGGATGTTATGTTGGAATCCATATCCAGGTCTCTTCCTGAAGGGTAATACAGGGCGGTCGTTTGTCTGTTGCGCTTTGGCCGGGCTTGAAAAAAGAGAACGTTGCGTTTTACCATCCAGTGAGGAATTTTCCATGCCCAATACCGGAAGACGCTACCATGATATAGCCATTATATTGGTGGATGATGAGAAGGCTTTTCGGGAAGCTCTGGCCAGAAGACTGGAAAAACGGGAGCTGAGGGTGTATCCCCTGGCCTCTGCCAGGGAGACACTGCAAGTTCTGGAAAAGGAAAGTATCGATGTGGTGGTTTCCGATATCCGGATGCCGGAGGAAGACGGACTGACCCTCATGACCCGCATACGGGAGCGGTATCCCGATCTGGAGGTGATTCTCCTCACAGGGCAGGGAGATATCCGTGAAGGTGTGGAGGGTATTCGTGCGGGAGCCTTTGATTATATCACCAAGCCTGTGGAAATCGAGCACATCGAAAGTAAAATTTTTCAGGCCGCCGCCGCCGTGCGCAGGCGCAGGGAAAGGCGGATGGAAGGAGAAGTCCGCAAGGAGCTGGAAGAAAGGGCTCTTCAGGCGGAAAAGCTGGCAACGGTGGGAACCCTGGCAACGGGTGTTGCCCATGAAATCAATAACCCTCTGGCTATTATCAACGAGGCGGCCGGATGGGTAGGGCAGGTTCTGGACAGGCCATCCATGCAGAATCTGCCGGAAAGTGCCAGTCTGCGCCGGGCAGCGGAGGTGATCCAGACCGCGGTACAGAGGGCACGGCGCATCACCCATCAGCTTCTTGGGATGGTCCGCAGGGAATCGGAGCCGCCAAGGCCCTGTGCCATGCCGGAGTTCCTTGAGGAAGTGGCGGCGCTTAGCCGTACCATCCATCCGGAAAGTGAAGTGTCCATATCCGTGGAAGAGGGGGCCGTGCTTACCCTTTTCACCGATCCCCACAGGCTTCGCCAGATTCTGATCAATCTGGTGGAAAATGCCATACAGGCCATGCCCAAAGGGGGAGGAATCACGCTTTCAGCCACTTCTGAAGAAGAAGGGCTGGTTTTTATCAAGGTAAAGGATACGGGTCCGGGAATTCCCGAAACCGTAAAAAAACGGATTTTTGATCCTTTTTATACCACAAAACCTCAGGGCAAAGGAACGGGGCTGGGGCTTTATCTCTGCAGAGATCTGGCCCGGCAGCTGGGCGGCGATCTGGTGGTTGTCAGTCGTACGGGGGAAGGAGCCTGTTTTACCCTGACCCTGCCAAGGGCCATGCCCAATGGCACTGGCACATGACGAATGCCCGCAAAAAAAAACTGAACGTATACATAATAAGTTTCCGGCACCCCTGAGCTGCCATTTTCGGAGGAGCAATGACAGCAAAATTTTCCAGTCTTTCTGTCCGGGGTGACCTCTTCGGAGGGCTTACCGCCGGAATTGTGGCCCTGCCCCTGGCCCTGGCCTTTGGTGTGGCCTCGGGCGCAGGGGCTGCTGCGGGTTTATACGGAGCGATTGTTTTGGGTTTGCTGGCCGCACTGGCCGGTGGTACCCGAATGCAGATATCCGGTCCCACCGGTCCCATGACCGTTGTTTTTGCAGCCATTCTGATATCCATGGAGGGGAATCTTGCCATGGTTATGGGGGCTGTGTTCGTATGCGGCATGGTTCAGATTCTTCTGGGGCTCAGCCGGGCCGGTGCCCTTGTTCGTTTTATTCCCTACCCTGTGGTATCGGGTTTTATGAGCGGTATCGGCCTGATTATTATTCTGCTGCAGCTGGCTCCCCTTCTGGGAGCACCTTCCCAGTCTTCTCCCACGGGAGCTCTCCTGGCCCTGCCCCAGACCCTGATGCAAATGAATTTTCAGGCTGCCTTTCTCTCTCTGCTGACCCTTCTCATCGTGTTTCTCACTCCCATGCGTATCAGCCGCATCCTGCCCTCTCCCCTTGTGGCCCTCATTGTGGTGACTCTGGTCTCCATGGCTGCCGGTTTCCGGGTGCCGGTAATTGGTGAAATCCCCATGGGACTTCCGGATGTGGTTTTTCCCGTTTTTTCCTGGGAAACCATTAAGCCTGTGGTTCTTGCGGGTATTACTCTGGCCCTTCTGGGAAGCATCGACAGTCTGCTCACGTCCCTTGTGGCGGATTCCGTGACAGGTACCCGCCATAACTCCAACCGGGAGCTTGTGGGCCAGGGGCTGGGAAACAGTCTCTGCGCCTTTGTGGGTGGACTGCCCGGAGCGGGAGCCACCATGCGCACGGTGGTCAATATCAAGGCCGGTGGCAGTACCCGCCTCAGCGGAGTTACCCATGCGGTGTTTCTTCTGGTCCTTTTGATGGGAGCGGCCCCCCTTGCCCAGAATATTCCTTTGGCCGTTCTGGCCGGTATTCTCGTGAAGGTGGGGCTGGATATTCTGGATTATCGTTTTATCAAGCTCTTGAAAACAGCACCACGGGATGATCTCATGGTCATGACCGTTGTGTTTGTGCTGACGGTTTTTGTGGATCTCATCATAGCCGTAGGCGTAGGGGTTCTGTTTTCCATGGCCCTGATTACCAAAAGGGTCAGCAGCCAGGCCAGAGTGAGCCTCTGGCCGGAGGATGAAAGTGCTACCAGCCGCATGCAGGGTGAGGTCCGGGTGCTGGAGATTCAGGGGGCATTTTTCTTTGGCTCCACCAGCCGTCTTACGGATAATGTGGATCAGGTGCTGGGAACCAGGGTGATTATTTTCAACTGCAGCCGCATACCCTTTATTGATCTTAGCGCTGTCTTTGCTCTGGAAGAAACCATAGAGAGGCTGAAGGCATCCAGAATCACTTCGCTGGTGGTTATGCCTCCGAAAATACGGGCCCAGCTCATCGCTTTGAATCATGCAGGCCTGCCTTCCCAGATTCTGTTTCCCGACCTTAAATCCGCACTAATGGAAGCAGAAAATTTTACAAAGCCTGAAAAAACGAAAAAAGCGCTGGTACCCGGCGCAAAAATTCTGCTTGTGGATGATGAAAAAGACTTTACGGAAATGCTGTCTCTTCGGCTGGAGGAGAGGGGGCACAGGGTATGGGTGGCCCATGACGGCATGGAGGGGCTGAATCTTCTCAGGGAGCAGCCTCAGGATGTGGTGGTGCTCGACTTGCGTATGCCGGGAATGGGGGGGCTTGAGGTACTGGCTCAGATGAAAAAAGAGTTTCCTTTTGTGGAGGTGATTCTTCTTACGGGTCATGGCAGTGAAGAGAGCGCTGTTCATGGGATGCGCATGGGGGCATTTGATTATTTGATGAAGCCTGCGGAGTTTTCACAGCTTCTGGATAAGATCAAGGCCGCTCGCAGACGTAAGGTTGCTCAGGAGGACAGGATCCGTCAGGCAGAAATGCTTCTTTCTCTGCCTTCGGCGGTCCGCCCTCTGAACGAAGAAGAGGAGACGGAGGAGGTCCGTGCTGTGAGATAATGGTTTTTGTATCCTTATGAAGCGGCCGACCGGAAAGCCGGACAGGTAAGCTCCCTTTTTTCACTGCGAAGAAAGGGAGCTTTTTTTATGGATTGCAAGGCCTGGCTACCCGGGATCTCTATCAAAATTCCGGAAAGGGTCCATTTTGAACGTATGGGTGAAAAAAACAGGTTTGCCCAGCGAATCAGTAAAAAAACGGGGAAAAGGCCTGATTGGAGCTTTTTATTTTGCATATTAGCCTTAATTCCGAAATTCTTGGACAAAAGACATGGTAACATGGTAGATCTTTTTTCATTTCATTTATCATTTCAGGATGCATGTGTTGCTATGTATTTGATTTTTTTCTTTTTTAAGAAAGGATGCCATGAAAATCCCCATGCCCCTTGCCCCTGTGCGGGCAGCCCATGGATGCCCCTTAGCCTCGGGCAGGATCCATGAATCAAGTTTCCCTCCCTGGTTGATGAGCCTTTACCCCGCAGTACAGAGATAAGAAGTGCCTGAGCTAAAACCGCTTTTTTTGCCCCTTTCGTCAGGCGGAGAATGTATCCCATGGAATCGGATGGGAACCCTTGATGCGCTAAGCAGAAAAACAGGGTATCGCACAGAAAACACCGTCGGATCCATTTCCCGCCTCCCTTGAACGGAACAAAAAATCCTGGTTTTCATCCGGGCACCCTTTACCCTAACTATATGGATAAGGATTCGGAGAGAATACCATGAACAGAAGTTTTTCCATTACGGCCCTCAGGGGTGACCTCTTTGGCGGACTTACCGCCGGCATTGTGGCCCTGCCCCTGGCCCTGGCCTTTGGTGTGGCCTCGGGAGCAGGGGCTGCCGCAGGTTTATACGGAGCCATCATGCTGGGCATGATGGCTGCCCTTTTCGGGGGAACGCGGACCCAGATATCCGGTCCCACCGGTCCCATGACCGTTGTGTTTGCCTCCATGCTCCTTGCCGTTGGCGGAGACCTTGCCATTGCCATGTCGGCGGTGCTCATTGCCGGGCTGGTGCAGATTATCATGGGCTGCATCAAGGTGGGCGGGCTGGTCCGTTTTATTCCCTACCCCGTTATTTCAGGGTTTATGAGCGGTATCGGCATTATTATTATCCTCTTACAGATAGCACCTTTTTTGGGAGCCGGACCCAAAACCTGCCCTTTTACGGCTATCCTTGCCATGCCGGCAATCATCATGGCTGTTAATTTTCAGGCACTGGTGCTCGGTGGACTCACGCTCCTGATTGTTTTTCTTACGCCCATGCGCATCAGCCGCATTATCCCATCCCCTCTGGTGGCCCTTATCGCCGTGACCCTGCTGTCCCTTGGCATGGGATTTCAGGTTCCTGTCATTGGAGAAATTCCCCTTGGGCTTCCTGCGTTCATTATGCCCACCTTCTGCCTGAATACGTGGACCACCATCCTCGTTCTGGGTGTTACCCTGGCCCTTCTGGGAAGCATAGATTCCCTGTTGACAGCTCTGGTGGCAGATTCGGTTACGGGAACCCGCCATAATTCCAATCGTGAGCTTGTGGGGCAGGGTATCGGCAACATGCTTTGCTCCTTTGTGGGAGGTCTCCCCGGAGCCGGTGCCACCATGCGTACGGTTGTCAATATTAAAGCGGGGGGCAAAACCCGTATCAGCGGAGTTACCCATGCCCTTTTCCTTCTGGTCCTGCTTCTGGGGGCCGCTCCCCTTGCCACCCATATCCCCATGGCTGTGCTGGCGGGTATTCTGATCAAGGTAGGGGTGGACATTCTGGATTATCGTCTACTGCGGCTGGTGAAAACGGCCCCCCGCACAGACCTTACGGTGATGGGCGTGGTGTTTGTCCTTACGGTTTTTGTGGATCTCATTATTGCCGTAGGAGCGGGTGTGATTCTTTCCATGGGGATGATTATTCACCGTATGGTTCTGCAGGCAAACTTCAGGCTGTACTCCACAGATCATGACCGCTCGGATGCCATGGAAGGGCGTGTTCGTATTCTGGAAATATCAGGCCCTTTCTTTTTTGGTTCCATGAGCCGTCTTGTGGACGAGGTGGATGGGGTTCTGGATACAAAAGCGGTTGTCTTTGACTGTCGTAAAGTTCCCTTTATTGATCTTAGTGCCATTTTTGCCCTTGAGGAGATCTTGCTGCGGCTGAAGGATTCAAAAATCAGAACCTTTGTGGTGCTGACAAAGGAGCTCAGGGACCAGCTGGTGGATCTTCATGACAGAGATTTACCGGAAGAGATTTTATTTGAAGATTTTGAAGTGGCCATGGAAGAAGCCCGTATCATAGCGCAGTAAGTAAAAGAACCGGTATCCCTCAGGAGGATGCCGGTTCTTTTGGTTGGAGGTTTTGCCCTGTGGAGGCCGTATGTTAATTGCCGCGGATATAGGGCAGTGCAAAGGTCATGGTTGCCGTATAACTGATGCTTTCACATTGTTTGGCTTTTTCTCCTGTGGCGGGGAAGGAGCGGCTGGCCACCATGATCCATGGTCCGTAAAAGGTTTCCAGGCTGAGTTTTGCTTTGCCTTTGCCATCCGTACGGGTTTTGACGGCCTGGGCATTGGGTGCCACAAGGCTGGTCGCCGTAACCTCGTAGTCCGCAGCTGTTTTTCCGTCCACAAGTACCTGAACCTCAATGCTGTCTCCGGGCTGCAGGCGGTTGGGATTGACGAGGGGGATGATTTCCACCCTGTGTCCTATGGGAGTGACAAAGGGATTGGAATCCGGTCCATCCAGGGGCAGCGTCTTCTGGGGCAGGACGGATACCAGGGCTTTGGCATATTTTTCATAATAGACCTGATGAAAATTTTCTTTTCCTTCCACGGGACCGTAAAAGGCCGGTTTGGTTTCTGCCGCAAAAACCCTTGCTCCGGCGGTGTCCATATCAACGCGCATGGCCCTGAATCCTTCACTTCCCACTTCCATGGGAATACGGGTTCCGTCGGGCTCAATGCGTTCCATTTTTCCCCATACACGATCGGAAATAAAATCCGCCACAGGATAACTGTGTCCCCAGCCCAGATACACAACGGTTTTTGCCCGGGGTGTGGGGGCATATTTTGCATGTTGCCATAGCGCTGGTGTGTAGTCTGTCATGTTCAGCCACAAATCATGGGCGGAGGCCTGTGAAGCCAGCATCCCCATCCCGATGAAAAAGCCTGCCATTATTTTCGCCAATTTTTTCTTCATTTTGATTCTCCTTTTTTGGTTTAACGAAAAGTCGAGTTCTGCCTTGGTTAGTCCTTTGTTTTCCATGTGTCAATGTTTTTTAGGCTTGTAAAAGAATAGCTTTACAAACTTAAAGAATCTTTACAAAAAAATATTTTAGACAAAACGTAATTTTGCCTTGACTTCATGCGGCGGCCTTACTAACTCTGGCCGGATCAAAGGCCGTATTTTTGAAATGGAGACAGGGATGACAGGAGCATATTGGACAGATAAACCATCGCCGCGAAGAGTGTACAGACCAGAAAAAATGGGAAATTACCTTCTGTGCGGTCTGGCGGGCTTTTTTTTCTTTTGCTTCGCTCTGCCCACCCTTCTTTTGGCAGATCCGGGATTTCTCTGGCTGGAGCCAGGTCCTGAGATGCAGCGACGTATGGGGAGAGAAGGAACCGGAACGGGCATGGGACGGGGCGGTCAAGGCGATAAAAGCGGGGGAGCCCATGGGCCTGCTGCTGCTCAGCCGATGCAGGATGCTGACCGCAAGGCGGAAGGAAGGGAGGATGGTGCTTCGCGCGATGGACAGGAAGGCCCCAGACAGGGGCCGCCCCCCGGTGCCGGTCACTCTTCATCCTCTTCCGGTGAAAAGCGGGCTGCCATGTCCCTGCCTGTTCACTATACCCTGCGGCTGGGCTGGCCCTCCGGTGATATCCGCACGGATCAGCGGCTCCTGCAGGCAGAGGCTTTTATTGTCAGGCCCGATGCCACGGAAGAGAGGATGATTCCGGTGGAAGAGGGGCGGGGGGCTGTCCGTATCCGTGATGCCGCCCTTACGCAGGGCACCTACCATGTCCGGGCGTTTTATGAGGAAGAGGATGGGAGCACACGATACCGGCTTTTTTATCAGGTATTCAGCCGTAACCCCGGGTATCCTCCGGGGCCGTCCGGTGACGGGGAAAAAGAAGCCGTTCCGCTTCCCTCCCCCTGGTTTGCCATTGAAGACCTGAGCCCGGATCCTGGCAAAAATTATGCAAGAATTCACCGGAAGTTTACCGGTGATTTTCTGCCGCTGAGGGTGAGTCTTGCTGGTGAGCCGGTAGCAGACCTTGCCATAACCCTGACCACGGCGGATGGATGGCAGCAGACGCACCATACGGATGAAAAAGGTGAAGTCGGTTTTCATCTGATCAAGGAGCGGTTTCATGATGAAGGCGTTCGAAAGGGTCCTTCTTTTTATTATGTTACGGCAGAAATCCGGGAGCAGGCGGATGATTCGGAGAATCCGGGCGAGGTGCTGCGAACGGGGCTGGCACTGATGGTGTACCCCACGCCCCTGGACTGGGAAAGCAAGGCCGCTGGCTTTTACGTTTTTATGGGTGTCTCCGTCGCTCTGGGCTTTGGAACGGCCATACGCAGATGGCGAAG
Organism: Desulfobotulus pelophilus; assembly: GCF_026155325.1. Taxonomy (NCBI): domain Bacteria; kingdom Pseudomonadati; phylum Thermodesulfobacteriota; class Desulfobacteria; order Desulfobacterales; family Desulfobacteraceae; genus Desulfobotulus; species Desulfobotulus pelophilus. The sequence continues at coordinate 84,387 of NZ_JAPFPW010000008.1, forward strand.
GCGTGGGCGGTGGATCTGAGCTTGTAGATTTCTGATGGAAAAGCATACGGGCATGGCCCGAAGCGGGCACGAAGGAGTGCGTTTCATGCGTGTTGATCATATCCGACTGGTGGTGCAGGCTTTTTGCTTTGTTTTTCTCATGTACGGTGGGCTTGTGGCACTTTCCATTGGTAATGCCCTTCCCACCATGGCCTGTATTTATGTGGAAGACCGGGCAGGTTCTTGTTTTTTATACCCTTTTCAGCGTTTTCTGTCCATGCCGTGGGGGGCCCTTTTCGGAAGTGCTCTGACCGGTTTTCTGGTTTATCTGGGAACTTTTTTTCTCTGGGCCTTTGTTCTGGGCAAGCTGTTTTGTGGCTGGATCTGTCCCCTTGGTTTTCTTCAGGATTTACTTACCCGATTGCGGGAGAAGGCGGGTATCAGAGGAGCCCGTTTTCGCTGGGCCACCAGGGATCGTTTTCAGTGGGTGAAGTATGCCTTGCTGGTGCTTCTCATTGTCCTGCCCATGGGCATTGGCAACAGTCTTGCCGGACTTCCCCGTTTCACGGGAGATCTTGCCGTACCCTTCTGTCAGATTTGTCCCGGCAAACCCCTGCTCCCCGTTTTTCACGGAGACACCAGTCATTTTATTATCGATTTTTCCAGCATAACCAAGGTGATTCTTACTACCCTTTCCATGGTGATTGCCGGTCTGTTTCTCGTGGGCAGTTTTGTGAAAAGGCGGTTTATCTGTGCATTCTGTCCCATGGCGGCCCTTTTGTCTTTGTTTGACCGCATCGCCTGTACGGATCTTCATAAAAAGGGTGATGCCTGTACGCGCTGTGGCAACTGTTTTCGCGCCTGTCCCATGGAAATTCGGGAAATAGCCGATATCCGGGATAAAAAACACATGGTGACCCAGGATTGCATGCTTTGTCTGCGCTGCATTGAGGTTTGCCCGGAGGATAAAGCCCTTTCAGCTACCTTTCTGGGTTTTCCTGTATTTTCCGCCTCTGCGGATGGATTTTTGAAGCGTCAGGCCGTTATAGGGAGGCAAGGTGTTGCACCCGAGGGTGACGAGCTTGCCAGGGAAGGTAACAGTCAATGAAAATGAAAGATGGGCAGGAGGGGAAGGCCAAAGACCGGTCTTTTTTTCTGAAAAAGGGTCTGAAGGCAGTTCCTGCGGTGGCAGGAAAGTTTTTGACAGCTAAAGGAAACGCACCGGCGGAAGGAATGAGGAAAAAAAGGAATGAAGAGCGTGTGGCCAAACGACTTTCCCTGCATTTGGGTATGACGGTACAGGAAATTTTTGACGGCATTGCCCTTGAAACCAATCGCCCTTCTGCCATGGCACCCTTTGATGCCCTGTTCCGCAAATTCGGTACGGATCCGGCAGGTATTCTGCCGGGCAGTAAAGTGAAAAAAATAGGCGTGTACTGCATGGCTGTGCCGGAGGAGCTGATTTATGCCGCCGGAGCTCTCCCCGTGCGTCTCTGTGCTGGCAGTGCGGACGCCGTGGAAGCGGGGGAAGGCCTTTTTCCCGATGTTTCCTGCCCTATGGTCAAGGCTGCCACCGGGTTTACCCATACCGGTGTTCTTTCCATGTACAGGGAGTGCGATCTGGTCATTATCCCCACCACCTGTGACTGGAAGGTCAAACTCGGAGAGCTGATCGCTCCCTATGTGCCGGTGATGATGCTCAGCGTTCCCAAGCTGAAAAGCGCGGAAACGAGCCGAAGGTTCTGGTATGGAGAAATCCGGCGTCTGGCCCTTACCCTGGAAAAAGTCACGGGCCGAAGGATTACCCGCTCCCGGCTGCGTTCCGCCATGGAGCTTATGCATGATGCCCAGCAGGAGTTCCGAACGTTTCAGAATCTGCGTAAGAATGATCTCTGTCTGATCCGGGGCCGGGATGCGGCTGCGGCTGCCAATGCCTGGTTTTATATGGAGGCCTCGGAATGGACAGGGTATATGCGGAATCTGAATGAGGAGCTCATGGAAAGAAACATAAGGGGTGTGGGAACGGCACCTGGGTCAGCTCCCCGTATTCTCCTGACGGGTTCTCCTGTGATTTTTCCCAACTGGAAAATTCCGGATCTCATTGAGAATGCAGGCGGTGCCCTTACCTGTGATGAACTGTGCAGCTCGGGCCGTCTTTTATGGGATATGGCCTGCATTGATGAACCTCTTTTTGACGATATGCTGGATGCTTTGGCCGATCGTTGCCTGCTGCCCTGTACCTGTCCGGTGTTTACGGATACGGAAGATCGCAGAAAGCGCCTTTTTCGTATGATTGAAGATTACAGGATTGAAGGTGTGGTGCACCATGTGCTCAAAGGCTGTCATCCCTATGATATGGAGCTACGGCCGCTGGAGGCGGAGCTGGCGGCGGCCGGGGTTTCTCAGCTTAAAATCGAGACGGACTACAGCCCTGAAGATACGGAACCTCTGCGAACCCGTGTGGAAGCCTTTGTGGAAACCCTGAAAGGCAGGCGTCTCCGCATGGGAAAAAAGACAGCTCCCCCTCCCCTGGCTGCGGCATCGGGGAAAAAGGGATTCTGATATCAGACGTTCTGCTGCCCTGGGCAGTTTGCGTCTGTTGACTGTGCAATGCAAACTCATTGCGAAAGGAGAGGCCAATGGACCTTTATCTGGGTATCGACATCGGTTCCACCACCACGAAAATTGTTCTGATGGATGAGGAAGGTCTTATGGGAAGCCGGGTGCAGCCCACGGGCGTACACTGCGGGGATACGGTGGAAAGGGCTCTGCAGGATCTTCTTCACGAAACGGGCCGGAAGCGGGAAGACATCCGGAAAACCGTTGCTACAGGCTATGGACGCAGGCTTATTCCCTTTGCCGATGAAGTGATCAGTGAGATTACCGCCAATGTCCGGGGAACCTCATGGAGCTGCTCCGGACTGGATGGCCCGGTACGCACCATTCTTAACATCGGTGGGCAGGACAGCAAGGTAATTGCTGTGGACAGCTTTGGTGTTACGGAAAACTTTGCCATGAATGACAAGTGTGCCGCCGGAACGGGCCGTTTTCTGGAAACCGTGGCCCGTATTCTGGAAATGAATATGGCAGACCTTGGCCCCCTTTCACTGGAGGCGGAGATTCCCCTGAAAATCAATGCCACCTGTGCGGTGTTTGCGGAATCGGAAATCATATCCCTCATTGCCCGTAAAAAAGCGCCTTCGGAGATCGCCGCAGGAGCCCATTATGCCATTGCAAGGAGGCTGGTTCGTATGGCCAGAAGGGTTGGCATCACGGAACCCGTGGCTTTTGACGGGGGGCCTGCCCTGAATAAAGGTCTTGTGAAAGCCATAGAAGATGAGCTTGCCGTGGATATCCATGTTCCCGCATGGCCGCAGATCACAACGGCCATCGGTGCGGCTCTTCTGGCAAGGGATGCCCATATGGCGGCGGCAGCATGAGTGGATTGCCCTTGCTTCCCCTTGAGTTTCCAGCCCTTTTTCTGGCTGGGCTGGCCTTTGGTCTGGGGATTTGCAGCACTTCCTGTCTGCCCCTTGTGGGAACCTGTATTCTGGGTAACAGCCGCAGCCGTGGAGATGGGCTGGCAGCGCTGTTGAGCTTCAGTGGCGGCAGGCTCCTTACCGCTGCTCTGCTGGGAGCTCTGTTCGGAGGAATGGGGCAGGCAGCCATGGCCTGGCTGAAGACTCCCTCCATGACACTGGCTTCCGGGGTTCTTACGGTGGCCGCTGGTATTTTTCTTGTTCTGCGCCCCCGATGTGGCGGATGCAGAAGTCGTGGAAGAAACAGAACGCCTCCCTTGATGCTGGGCCTGGCCAGCCCACTGGTACCCTGCCTACCCTATGCCGCCATGATGGCGGCAGCGGCGGCAACGGGGTCGCCTGTCAGGGGAGCTGGTGTTGCCTTTGTTTTTACCCTGGGAACCACCCTCTCTCCCCTGATTCTGGCCTGTGTGGCCATGGGCTGGATGGGGGCGGGCATTGCCGCCAGAATACCGGAACAGATCCGGGGTTTTTCCAGGGCTGCGGGAGTTGCCGTTATGCTGTTGGGCATGAAAACTCTGTGGCTGGGCTTCATGATGGTCTGATGGACGGTGTCTGCAGAATGGTGGCATGGAGTGTATGCATATCGGCCATAGTGAGGGATGAATGCCGAAGGGGGCGCTGCTTTCGATCGGAGAAGGAAAACCGTGGACATTTTTTTGCCCTTGCCTAAAACTTTAAGCCTCTATTTACCCTGGGGGGACTGCCCGGGTGAAGCAAGGCTGAAGAAGATATATCATTCGTATCATCTAAAAAATGAGGAGGCGGAATCATGCAGGATCGAAGTATCCGGAAGCAACTTTTTCTTGTCCTGACAGCGGGCTGTTTTGCTCTGCCGGTTTTTGCCGGTACGGGCATGGAGAGCGAACTGGAGCAGCTTGTGGTCAGTGCCAGCCGAAGTGAGCAGCGGGTGGAAGATGCCATCAGTCAGGTTTATGTGATTACGGCGGCGGATATTCAGGCCCGTCAGATTCAGACAGTTCAGGGCTTGCTGCGGGATATCCCCGGAGTTCAGATTACTCAGAGTACGGGTTCATGGGGCAATGGCGGCAATGTGCAGCTCATGGGGATGAACCCGGATCAGACCCTCATTCTGGTGGATGGTCAGCGCTTCACCGGTGGGCACGGCAGTGTGGATATTTCTTCCATTCCCGTGGAAAACATTGAGCGCATCGAAATCGTCAAAGGCCCCGGTTCCGCTCTTTATGGCTCCGACGCCATGGCCGGTGTCATTCATATCATCACCAAAAATGCCGCCAGTGGAGTACAGTTCCGGACGGGCCTTGCGGCGGGCAGCCGGAATCGCTCCCTTGCCACAGCAGGAGTAGAAGCAGGTGGAGAGCGCATGGGAACACGGCTTGATTACAGCCGTACGCGTACAACGGGTGTGGACAAGGATGAAGATACGGTGAGTAATGAAAGTATTACCGCCAGTATTCACTATCAGCCTATGGACAATACCACTGTACGCCTGCAGCCTTCTTTTTCCCGCCAGACCAATATGGTGACGGGTGAAGCCGACCGTGTGCAGGAGCGTACGAGGCTCAACGCCAGCGCGGATGTCCGTCCGGATGCCCTTTCCCGCATCAGTGTCCGGGGGAGCTATTTTGCCCATGACCATAAAAAAAAGGATCAGAGTTTTGATTCTGTGACAACCCTTTATGAATTCGAGGGCGGGTACTCTCGGATGGTAGGGAGGCATCACCTGAGTGGCGGGTATGCCTATCTCGGCGAGTCTGTGGATGATAAACAGAAGAATCTTCTTACTGATTCTCAGGATACCCACGGCGTTTATCTGCAGGATGAAATGGATTTCGGACGCATTTCCATAACCATTGGCGGGCGCATGGATCACCATGACGAGTGGGGTACGGAAGTGCATCCCAGGGCCGGAGTTCTGTTCAGAGCAAGTGAAAAGCTTCGTTTCAGAGCTTCGGCGGGTACGGCATTTATGGCGCCTACCCTTTTGAAACTCTATGCCGATGGGTGGCGGATGGGGCCCTGGACCATGCTGGCCAATCCGGATCTGAAACCGGAAAAATCCCTTTCTTATCAGGCAGGGATGGACTATCAGGTCCATGAAAGTCTTTTGGTGCGGGCAGGTATTTTTCGTAATGAAATTGATGACCTTATTGAAACCGTAAGGAATACCCAGGCACGGACCATGACCTACCGCAATGTCAGCGAAGCGGTCACCCAGGGAGTGGAAACCACCCTGACATGGCGTCCTGTCCGGGCCTTTAGTGCCACCCTTGGTTATACATGGACGGACACGGAAAATAAGGAGACGGGAAAAAGCCTTACGGACCGGCCGGAGCATAAGGCCAGCCTGGATCTGGATTATCACCTGATGCATCCGGATCTTCGGTTCCGTCTCTCCACAATCTGGACAGGGGAACGGGATTACGAGGAAAATGGTATCCGGAAAACCCGCAGCGACTATACACAGATGGATCTGGCCCTTACCTGGAATCTTACGCCGAATCTGGAGCTTTTTACCCGTCTTGAAAATATGACCAATGAAAAAGACGTGAGTGATGAGCTGGACATAGACGGCACGGAGTGGATGATGGGCATGAATTTCAGATTCTGAACAGATGCCATTGCTTCAACATACGGGGCTGCAGAGATCCATGGGACAGAGTCTGTGGCGTTTTTCACAGGCTCTGTTTTATTTTCAGGGCAGAAAAACGTGGATATTTTCTGGTTGCAGCATTCTGGAAAAACGTTCCATGGGGTCGGGTCTGGACATCCAGAAGTCCATGACATGAAAAAGAATTTTTTCCAGATCCTCGGCACTGTACAGACCCGGAAGTGGCAAGCCCAGGCGGGGATGGCGGCCGAGACGTCCTCCAAGAAGTACCCGGAAGCCTTTTTCAGCAGTCAGAAGCCCTCCATCCCTGCAGGTTGTGATGCAGATACCGCCGTGCATACAGCGCTTTCAGGATATGGATGCCGTCTGTATTAAGGCTCAGGGCCTTGTCCGGGCAGGCGTGGATGCAATGGCCGCAGCGGGAGCAGTCCATATCCGCCACACGAGGCCGACAGAGGGCAAGGATACCCATATCCCGGATCTGGGGCTGGGTGCAGCCATTGGGACAGCCGGCTATGGCAACCCGGAACTCGTGATGAGTGCGCAAAGATCCCCGGATACGTTTTGTAAGAAAGGACAGGATATCCCGTTGGGCAAGGCAGAAGTCTAATCTGGCGGCCAGTGTTTCCGTTTCTCCGGTCCGGCGGGGACATCCGCCGGAAGCAAGGCAGGTTTCCACTTTGTAACCCCTTATCATTGTTTCCTGACTTGTTGTAAAAGCTTTTTGAGTGAGATGGAGATCCCCTATTCTCATGGAAATTCTGTCATTTTGGGCTGCCGCGACCTCCGTGTAGCCCTTTCTTTTTTTTCGTACCGGTGTTTTTTCAAGGTTTTCCATGGCATCCCTGTCTCAGGTAGGTGTGGTGTCTTTATGCTGTCTCATTTCTGTCTCCTTCCGCCGGTCAGGCAGCCAGATAGATGCGTATGCTGAAGAGAGCTCTGCTGGCAGAACATGATGAAGGGTTCGGTTCAGCCTGTCCTTGACGCAGATCAGGAACCGGCTGAAAAAAGCCGGAGATAAAGAAAGGACCTCTGAATTTCCTATCCTGTTTTTTGTCGAAAGGCGGGATGTGGGGCATGCCGCACGGAGGGGAGAGCTGCCAGCCGTGCGGATGTATTGTTTAGGGACCGGGAGGGGGCAGCACAAGGGAAGAGAGTGGTGGGAAAAAAGCGGGTTGGTGGAAGTCCGGTTGATCGCCTCCCGTGGGAAAGGCGCAAAGGTAACGGCGCTGTTCTGCCGGTCCGTGGATGGCAAAGGCATTGGCCCCCATCAGGGGCAGCGGCAGGTAGCGGAGGAGGATTCGGGCTTTCCCCTGCCATCGTTTATCCTTTACTACGGATTGAAACTCCATGGGGATGTGGGCTTTTTCCAGGCAGCGTATGCCTTTCAGCAACAGAACGAGGTAATGGCCATGCGGCCCCATTTCAATTTCCATGTAGCGGCCGTTGTCGGAAACGAAAAAAAGTTCCACCACTTCATACTCCCAGAGCCTGTCCGTGCTGCCCGGTGGGGTGGCCGGGGCCGGATCTGCGAAATAAGGAGCATCCGTCCAGATGGAAAGACCGTGCGAATCTATGGAAAACTGGATTTGTCCCCTTTCTTTTTCCGGAATGTTCCTTCCCTGCCAGTCATTTAGAATATCCAGTCCGTATGGCATGATGGTTTCTTTTCATGGATATTTGGGTTCAGAAGCCTGTGCGTATACCCGGCTCCGGATAGAATTTCATGATGGTTTTCTGAAAATCCTTCATGTTGTCGAGGTAGGCAATGAATATATGGGTTTCCGGTTTTCCATAGCGATCCCACAGAATCGTTACAACGAGGAGATCGTTCTTGTGTTTCCAGACCAGCGTAGGGCCGGGTCCATGGACGGAGGCGTTGTCCAGTATGCGGGGTTCGCCGTACCGTGTTTTCAGGTCGCTGACAATGGCTTCTCCCCTGCCGGGAAGCCGCAGAAAAAGGGACATGGGCTGATTGGTGTAGGCCGAAAAAACAAAATGGATATTTTGAAACGGAACATTTTTCTGATGCGCGTATCGGTAGGTGAGCTTCAGGGTATTGGAAGCAATGGGATCTCTCAGACGATTTTTTTCAAAGAAGTCATGGAGTGGCTGTGTTTCCGGAAAATGGGTGGCAAGCCAGCCTCTTCGAACAAAATCCAGATAAACGGGGGTGAGGTTTTCCAGTCTGTGCTGTCCCAGAGCTTTTTTCAAGGTGCGAACTTTTTCTTTGGTAAGAATGGTGTTTTCACCAACCTCGAAAAAGGTAAAGCTTTCAGATGGTATCTGCTTGGCTTTTCTGGGGATGCTGATGTTGGACTGATTGAGAAAAATAAGCAGAAAGGAGCCGACAAGGATGGCGATAAGAAGAAAAAATAAAAAGATACGGTATTTTTGAGGAATCAGCTCTCTCATTTTTTTACGCCCTTCATAAAACATAGGTAGCAATGTGGCACAAATTGTTTTTGTATGGTGTCAAAATGTGCATCCGGTAACTCTGGCAGCCCTGCCCTGCTGAAGCTTATGACCACTGGGCTCTCAGCCCGTTCGTTATGTCTTTTTTCTGGATTCTGTACGATCAGGGTCTTGCCAAAAGGCCCTTTTTCCCAATTTTATTTTTTAAACTACCATATTTCTCGGAAACCGGCGATTTTGTAAAGGGTCAATGTCAAATAATTTTCTGGCCAACCCCCTGGGCATTTCGTTTTGTGCAGACAAAAGACCTCTCTTTGCAACAGGCGATGTCCGCCTGACTCTGTGAGCCCCTTTGCCTTTTCCCATGGCTGCCGGTTTTTTAAAGAGAATAAGTGATCTGGAAGCCGTTTGTCGGCAGGGATGGGTGACCATGAAACTTGGCGGTGGCAGGTTCCATAAAAAAACGGTCTGCCCGTGGGGAGCAGCCGTTTTAAGGGAAAAAAGTGTAACCAGAAAAAGGGTAGAAAGAGGCTGGATGGTTGTTTTTTGCAGGGAGTTTATCCAGCCGGCAAGTTTATCGTCAGGGTTTCAGAGCCCGTTCTGCATCTTCATTAGAGCTGTAGAAGTTCGGTTTAACCTGTTGCTGCTGCAGGCTTTTTCCCAGATCCTCCCTGAGGGAGAGGCTGGTGGTATAGCGGGTGACGCCGGCATAGAAATGCTCCATAAGGCGGTTGACCATATTGGCATAACTACCCATCAGCTCGGGCTTGATGGTAAAGTTTTCATAGTTGATTATGGCATCGACCCGTTTTCCCAAGTGGGAGAGGTGTTCGGCAACAAGGAATTCAATCCGGTGAACATCACGGATTTCTTTGATACTGTAGTTTTCAAAATTTACGTAGAAGCGGTTTTTGTCTGCATCATAACGGAATCGTTTTTCAAGGGGGGTGCCTGTGGTCGTTGTTGTCATGGGAACCTCTCTCTGGTGAAGGGTCTGTTCTGGGTACCGGAAAGAATACCGGGCAAGAGTCTGATTCAGTGCTGGACTGGAGTCCCGGAAAGGGATGTTGAGGGTCTGTGGTGTGAATGTTGTTTATTATATTAAACGCAATAAGGGAAGGGATCAAGGAAATTTCAGCATCCTGAGGAAAATATGAATGATGGCGGTATTTCAGGATGCTTCCGGAGAAAAAATGAACCGCTCATACATTTCTTCGTTAAAACCGACGATCAGCCTCTTGCGGAAGATCAGGGCCGGAGCCCTGAGAGTGCCGCTCGGACCAAGGATTTTTTGTAAGAAATTATCTTTTTCTGCATCTGTTGTTTCAAATACCTCGTATTGTTTGCCGGAGGCCACGGCTATACAGCAAAGATTCTGGATCATGGCCTCCAGCCCGGCACCGTTTATTTTGGTTTTACGGGCATCTTCCATATGCGGAAGGGAAAAACCGCTGGCCCCGATCACGTCGAGGGCTTTCTGGCAGGTTTTTCAGCCTTTGCGGATGTAAGCCCACGGTATATTCATGAACGTTCCTCCTGTTCCGGGGATGCTTCGGTTTTGTTGTCTGCTTTTACGGTAAATTCCGGGCGGATGAGGCTCATGTTTTTCATGGTCTGTTCCCATAGTTTTTTTCCCATATCTCCGCCGGGAAATACAATTTTCATGAGTTCCTTGGGATCTTGCGCCGCTTTGACTCTTTTTTGCAGATCTGTCATGATTTCTTCATGAAAACTTCTCACATCCGGCAGTCCCATGGCTTCGCGTATTTCTTCCGGGCTTGCTTCAATGGTAATATTGATTTTCATATATGTTCCTCTTTCTCTATGCCGGTGAAGGGGGAACAGAGGATCTCTGCTGTTGCGGAGTCTGTTATACAGCCGCATCGGGTGCAGCCAACTGTGGCAAGGAGCGATTCTCTGATTGTCATCAAAGAATATAGCATGGGACTTTGAGGTATGCAGCCCCGTTTTTTCAAAACAACGGAAAAAAAAACATGGCCATTTTCCGGGAATTATTTTTTTTATTTTCTGGTCCTTGGTATCTATTTCCCCTTTTTCCCCCTTTATTGTCATCACATAGGGTTTTCCGAAAAGGAAGTGGGAATCATTTCGGCTGTAAAAACATTTACGACGGTTTTTTTTCCCTTGGGCTGGGCGCTGCTGGCGGACCGCTTCCGCCTGCAGCGAAGCGTTTTTTTGTTGTGTCACTGCACGGCCACCCTGATCTGGTGCGCTTTTTTTTTCACAGACTCCTTTGTTCCCATGGTGCTTATCATGGGAGCGTATGGCTTTTTCCATTCCCCTGTCATTGGCTTTACGGAATCCTTTACCGTCCATTTTCTTGGTGGGAATAAAACGGGCTACGGAAAAATCCGGGCATGGGGATCTGTGGGTTTCATTCTGGCGGTGTGGAGCGGCGGCATGCTGCTGGATATATGGTCTTCGGGGATGGTGCTTTGGCTCATAGGCTTGGGAAGTATGGCCGGAGCCATGGTTGCCTTTGGTATGCCCGTATCACAGAACAGGGGGGTTCGCATAAGCCGGAAGGACCTGCAGCCGTTTTTTTCTGGAAACGGAAGCCTGTTTTTATGGGTCTGTTTTCTCATGCTCATGAGCCATGGAGCCTATTACGGTTTTTTTTCCATTCATCTTGCCGACGCAGGCTTTTCCGGATCTTTTACGGGGTTTGCCTGGGCCCTCGCATCCTTTGCTGAAATTGGTGTCATGCTGGCATCAAGGCGGCTTTTCTCCTTTTTTCCTTTAAAAAGTCTGATTCTTTTTTCTTTTGCCGTTGCTGTTCTCCGCTGGACACTGCTGGCTTTTTCCCTGAGTGCTTCCGTCATCCTGTTCAGTCAGCTTTTACATGCCGTTACCTATGGCGTTTTTCATATGACAACCATATTGTATATGGATCAACTTGTGACTTCCGGTGCGAAAACCATGGGACAGACCGTGCTGAATGCAAGTTCCTACGGACTGGGACTGATGGCAGGGTATATGGTAGGCGGATGGGGTTTTGCAGCTATGGGATCCGGCATGTTTCTGGTGAGTGCCGGGATGGCGCTGGCCGGAGGAGCCTTTGCGGCAGCTCTGAAGGCTTCGGATCAGCCCATCCGAAGCCGGGCTTGACCGGCAGCAGCAGACAGTACAGGCCGTGGCTGCATTGTCTGTTGCCCACGGTTATTCAGGACGCATGGAGGCTGGAAAAGTGTTCCATGAGTTCGGAACGGCACAGAATGGCAGAGGCATGCGGTACATGGGAACGGATATGATCAAGCCCCCCTTCTTCCCGGTCAACGAGAACAATGACCCTGCATACGTCAAGGCCCGTTTCCCGTGCCCGCTCAATGGCCTTGACAGTGGATCCGCCGGTGGTGGCCACATCATCAATGATGACCACCCTGTCTCCGGGGTGAACGTCTCCCTCCACCCATCGGATAAGGCCGTGATCTTTTTGTTCCTTTCGTATGGAAAAGGCCTGAATGGGTCTGCCCAGCAGGCCGGATGCAAAAGCGGCGGCCATGGCCACAGGATCCGCACCAAAGGTCAGCCCGCCTATGCCACGGGCTGTCATGCCCTTGAGTTCTTCCATGATCAGGTGCCCGATGAGATACATGCCGTGGGGGTCCAGTGCCGCAGGTTTGCAATTGATATAAAAGTCGCTTTTCTTTCCTGAAGCCAGGGTGAAGACAGGCGTAGGTGCCACCTGAACGGATTTTTTACATAAAAGATCCATGAGGGCTTTTTTCATGGCGTCGGGTCTGTTCAGTAAAGTCTGTACATTCATCGTTCAATCCATTCTGATGGTGGATGAAAGCCCCTGTGGTGCGGGCTGTGTCAGGATCCGTATCTGACGGGTCGTGACCATAGGGTTTCCGCATTTACGCAGCACAGGCCGGAAAGGGATTGCAAGACTTCTGCCGGACTGAAAGAAGCCTTGGGGTTGGGGATCCGGCAGAGGTCTTCAGCGAAAAAAACCGTTGGGCGGCACTTCCCGCAGAAGAATTCATACCATGAAGCCCTGATCAGGGTCAACGAAGGGAAGAGGGATTCCGTCCATGAAAAAGACCGGATTGAAAGCCTTTAACGGGCTGGAAAGTCAAATAAAAAAATGTGTTTTGTGGTACAGAAAAAGAAAATATGATAAAAATTTCTAGAGAATAAGCGGATAGAATGGCAGGTGGTTCTGCACTTGCTTTGACTCCGTTTCATGGAAGGCCAGATAGCAGATTCTGGCGTGAGATCAGGGGGCAGAAGCCCTTGTACGGTTTGTATCCGCACCCGGTGCACCTTTTCCGTCAGGCTCTCCGTGTCACCGGCATCTCATGTAAGAGCGGAATGGAAAGATGTTTTTTTGCCGTTTTTTCTGCGGTGAACGGGCAGAAAATGAAGGATAACAATTTTCCTGTAGCCGTTTGCCGGATGCAGGATGGTGAAAGGGATGCGCCCCTCCATGGCAGATTTTTCTAAAAACCTGATTGTCCGCATGTTTGATGTGTACAAAGCGTACGGAAAAACCTCCGCTCTGAAAGGTGTCTCTCTTGAGATTGCTGCAGGGGACATTGTTTTTATTACTGGACCAAGTGGTGCGGGAAAGTCCACACTCCTGAAGTTGCTTTACAAGGCAGAGCTGGCCAGTCAGGGGCAGATCCTTGTGGACGGGTTGAACCTCTCCCGCATCGGAGCAAGACAGCTGCCCGAACTGAGGAGGCGCATCGGTGTCATTTTCCAGGACTTCAAGCTGATTGCAGGTCGTTCCGTTTTTGACAATGTGGCCCTTGTGCTGGAAGCTGCCGGTGAAAAGCCGAAAATGATAGAGAAAAAGGTCATGAGTGTGCTCAGGACGGCAGGCATAGAGGAAAAGGCAAGGGTTTTTCCCCCGTCCCTTTCCGGCGGAGAGCAGCAGCGGGTGGCTGTTTCCCGTGCGGTTGTGGGCTCTCCCCGGCTGATCCTTGCGGATGAACCGACAGCCAGTCTGGACCCTCAGTCCGCGGAGCAGGTCATGCAACTTTTGGAAACCTTTCATGGAAAAGGCGCAACCCTTGTGATTGCTACCCATAACCGCCGCATGATTTCCCGGCTGAAAGGTCGGGAAATACGGCTTGAGGGGGGGGCTGTCGGGGTTCCGGAGGATTTCTCCGGGGAAAAAGCGGAGGAATGCTGATGCAAAAAGATCTGTGGACACGGCACGTCCGCCATGCAGTCAAAGATATTCGAAGCCATCGTTTTCTTCATGGAATTACATGGGTTACCATTGTTTTGTCCGTCATCTTATCCGGGACCTTCACGCTTTTTGCTTCCAATGCAGCCGATGTGATCCACTCATGGAAAGCTGGTGTGCGTGTGATGGTTTATCTGGATGGAGGGCATACAGAGCAGGACCGTCTGCGCATTCATAACAGACTCAGGGAAAATGAACTGATTTCTGAAATCAGGTTTATACCCAGGGAGGAAGCTCTGCAGGCCCTGCGTTCCCGCATGCAGCGGCATGCGGCTGTGTTTCAGAATCTTCCCGAAAATCCCCTGCCGGATGCTTTTGAACTCAGGGTGCGTGCCGATGGCAGCAGCTGGGAGCTTGTGGAAACCGTGGCCCTTTTTGTGGAAAAAATGGAGGGAGTTGAAGAGGTGGAGTACGGAGGGCAATGGGTAGGCCGTTTTCTTCAGATTATCGGCATGCTTCGACTGGCAGCTCTCGGTATGGGCGGACTCTTTTTTCTGATTTCCGTTTTTATTGTGGCCAATACCATCCGGCTGGCGTTTTATTCCCGCAAGGAGGAAGTGGAGATCATGCGTCTTGTGGGGGCGGAAGAAAGCTTCATCAAAGCCCCCTTCTATATTCAGGGGCTGCTTCTGGGGTTTTTCGGGGGGCTTGGGGGGATGCTGGCACTCTTTCTCAGCTATGTTACCCTCACCTTCCGCATGGATGCCACTTTTTCGGCCCTTACCTTTGATTTTTCCTTTCTTTCATTGCAGACAGCCGCTGCCATGGTTGGAGTTTCCTCCCTGGTGGGATGGATGGGCGCTTATCTTTCCTTTCGTCAGGAAGTCAGTGAATGAGAGCCTGGGTCTGTTTTTTCATACTGTGTCTGTTGATGGGGTCAGGGGAGGCAGAAGCCCGGCAGATGGTGCGCGTGGAGGTGGACCGTCTTAACCTGCGCCGTGCACCGGATCGCAATGCACCTGTTATCATGGTTCTTTCCCGGGGAGAGCAGGTGCCGGTACTGGAGGAAAAAGATGGATGGGTTCGGGTGGCTGTCGGTACCCGGGAGGGGTATCTCAGGGACCGTGCCATTTACATCCAGCGGATAGCGGCGAGAGAAGACCGGGAAATGGAAAGTGCACGGCAGGAGAGAGAGGCCGTGGCCTCCAGAATAAGGGAACAGCAGAGTCTCTTGAGCCGTTACAGGGAAAGGGAGACGGATGTCATTGCCGGTCTCAATGCCATTGACCGTACATTGAACGAGGTGAATGCCCGTCTGCAGGCTATCCGCAGGGAGCAGGACGGTCTCCTGGAGCAGCGGAAAGCAACAAGGGAAGCCATGGCCCGTCTTGAACGGGAAAACCTGGAAAAAAAAGATATGGTAGGCAGGCGTCTCACCGCCCTGTATAAGCTTGAGGGAACAGGCCGCATGGCACTTCTGACCTCAACGGACACGATTTATGGGTTTTCTGTGCACAAAAAGGCGCTGGAGAAAGTGCTTCAGCTTGATGACCGTATTCTTGCGGAACAGGCCCGCCGCATAGAGGAGCTGACCCTGTTGGCCACGCGTCTGAAAAATGAGGAGCAGCGCATAGCGGATGCGGCGCAGAGGGCTGCTGACCAGCAGAGGATCCAGAGGGCGGAAAAACAGAAGAGGGAGAGCCTTTTGGCAGACATCCGAAGCAAGCAGAAACATGGTCTTGCTGCTGTGGCTGCCCTGGAGGAAGTGAAGGTAAAGCTGGACCAGACCGTAGAAAAGCTGGCCAGAAGAAGAGTCGCTCCTTCCCAGCCTTCCGGACCCTTTATCAAATTCAAAGGCTTGCTTGATATGCCGGTGAACGGTACAATCATTTCCCGTTTCGGGTATAAAAGAAATCCGGAACTCAATGTACAGACCTTTCAGAGTGGTATCGGAATACGGGCAGACCGGGGAGAGCCGATCCGGGCTCTTTTTTCAGGCACGGTTATCTACGCGGACTGGTTTAGCGGCTACGGGAATATGCTGATCATTGACCACGGTGACCATTACTATTCCGTATATGCCCATGCCGAAGAATTGTTCAAGAAAACAGGGGATGGTGTGGAGCGCAATGAGGTGATTGCAACGGTTGGGGATGCGGGCTCCCTGTCCGGATCCATGCTGCATTTTGAAATCCGTCAACAGGGAAAGCCGGTGGATCCCATGCTTTGGGTGAAAAGCGGTTAGCCTGCCTTCTATTCCTTGAAATGACCACGATCTGGCCTCAGGCCAGGAAGCAACCAGGGAGTCTTCATGCCTTTAAAAATGTCAGGAAAGCGTTGTTGTATGGTGGCAATCGGTATTGTCGCCCTTGTTCTTGTGGGTACTGCCGGTTTCCATAAGAATGTTGCCGCAAAGGGAAGTGCGGAAACATATAAAGGCCTCAAGGTTTTCAGCGATGTGATTGAGGAAATTGAAGCCAATTATGTGGATGAGGTAAAAACAGAAGATCTGATCCAGAAGGCTATTCAGGGTATGGTTGGCAGCCTGGATCCCCATTCCGCCTTTTTGCCTCCGGAAGCTTTTGAAGAGTTGCAGATGGATACCAAGGGAGAGTTCGGCGGTATCGGTATTGTCATTACGACCAAGGATGGTCTGCTGACGGTCATCTCTCCCATAGAGGGGACCCCTGCCTTCAAAGCGGGCATAGAGGCGGAAGATGTGATTGCAGAGGTGGATGGCGAATCCACAAAAGACATGATGCTCTGGGAGGCGGTGAAGCGCATGCGTGGACCCAAGGGGGAGGCTGTGGAGATTACGGTTTTCCGCAAAGGAGTACCTGAACCCCTTGAGTTTACCCTTATAAGAGACCTGATTCCCATCGAAAGTGTGCGGTATGCGGTATTGCGGCCTGGTTATGCCTATGTTTGGGTAACGAACTTCAGGGAGAGTACCACCGAAGATTTGAAAAAAGCCATTGCTGAAGTAAGGCAGGGAGAAAATCTCAAGGGACTGGTTCTGGATCTTAGGGCCAATCCGGGAGGATTGCTGGATCAGGCCGTATCCGTTGCCGATTTTTTCCTTGAAAGCGGAGATATTGTTTCCATTCAGGGCAGAAGCCATACCAATCCTCAGGTTTTCAGGGCAAGAAAGCGGGGAACGGAACCGGATTATCCCATCGTTGCCTTGATCAATGCGGGTAGTGCCAGTGCTGCTGAAATTGTTGCCGGAGCCCTGCAGGATCATAAGAGGGCTGTGATCCTGGGAACAACATCCTTTGGTAAAGGTTCCGTGCAGACCGTGCGTCCTCTTAAAGATGGGTACGCCTTAAAGTATACCATTGCCCGTTACTACACACCTTCCGGTCGATCCATTCAGGCGGAGGGAATCATTCCCGATATCCGGGTACCCCATGGTATGCTGGCAGAGGATACAAAAGATGATGAGCGCATGCTCCATGAGCGGGATTTGCGTAATCATATTGAACGAAAGAAAACAGAAGAGGCAAAAAAAGAAGAGCCGGCCCCCCTTGTCTCTTCCGGATTGAATTATGAAAAACTGATGAAGGATCAGCAGGTGATGCGAGCCCTGGATATTCTGGTGGGCTACGGTATTTTTGGTAAAAAGTAGGTCAGGTCTGTTTTCCTGATTTCCGGAACTCCGCCGCATCCTGATGCGGCGGTTTTTCTTTCGGCCTGGCAGATCAGACATTTCAGGGAAAATGGTTGTTTTCAATGACAAAGAAAAAAGAGACAAAACCGGCGGCAAAAAAGCCCCGTTCTTCGGGCAGCGGTAAAAAAAGCGGGAAATCCAGCCCTTCAGGGGGCAAAAAAAAGACGGCTGCTCCCAGAAAAGAGGTGAATCAGGGCCCCATGGCCCTTTTGATTCTTCTGGTTCTGGTGCTGGGTATCGGTGTGGCAGCCCACCTGTATTTTCAGCCTTCCGGCACGATATTGCGGGTAACGGAGAAAAAGAGTGTCCCTTCTTCCGCAGCGGTTCGTACCCATAAAGAACCTTCTGTCAGTAAACCGGTTGCTCCGACACGGGCGGAGGTGAAGGCCAGGGCATCAGAACCGCAAGCCCTTCCCCCTGCCCTGCCTGTGCAGCCGCTTCCTCAGAAAGAACATACGATACCTAAATACGAAGTGTTTCCAGGAAAGGAGGCCGAAAGAAAGAGGCCTGAGATTCCGCGGGAAAAGTTGCCGGAAAAACCGGTGATCGCCATTATCATCGATGATATCGGTTATGACCGGGCCATTGCCGAAGAGTTGATGGCTCTCGATATCCCTCTGACCTTTTCCGTTTTGCCCCACAGTCCTTACGGGGTGCGCATTGCCAACAGGGTGCATGAAAAAGGCCATGAGGTGATGCTGCATCTTCCCATGGAACCTGTGGAGTATCCACGTATCAATCCCGGTCCGGGCGGACTGCTTTTGGCCATGGAGCCCGATGAGCTTCTGGGTATTCTTGACGTGAACCTGGCGGCCATTCCCCATATCCGGGGGGTTAACAACCATATGGGATCCGGTCTGACCCAGTCTGAGTCCCACATCAATCAGATTTTTACCATCTTGAAAAAAAAGGATCTTTTTTTTATTGACAGTCGGACAGCCGCCAAGAGCCGTTGCCGTTCTGCGGCCAGGCTTTTTCAGCTACCCTTTGCGGAAAGGGATGTCTTTCTGGATCATATACAGCATAAAGATGCGGTGGACAGGGAACTGAGCCGTCTTTTCAGAATTGCGGATAAACACGGTAGTGCCCTGGGTATAGGCCATCCCCACAGGGTAACTCTGGAAGGACTGCGGAAAAGGCTTCCGGAAGCAAGGGAAAAATATTCCTTTGTCTATGCCTCGGATATGGTCTCGCTTGTGGAATAAAGGATGAAGAGATGAAACACACACCCATACGTCAAGTTCTTTCTTCTGAAACCAGCCTGCCGGATATCTGTGTCATGGGTTGGGTTCGCACCCGCAGAACGGGGAGGGACGTTTCCTTCCTCGAAATCAATGACGGATCCTGCCTTGCCAGCCTGCAGGTGGTGGTGGATGCAGGCCTTCCCTTTCATGGGGATGTTGCCCGCATCACAACGGGTAGCGGCCTGGCGGTGACCGGAGATCTCATTCCTTCTCCGGCCAGCGGTCAGGCTTTTGAACTGAAAGCCCGGGAAATTCATGTTTTTCAGAAGGCTCCGGAATCCTACCCCCTGCAAAAAAAGCGTCACAGCGATGAATTTTTGCGCTCCATTGCCCACATAAGACCACGAACCAATAAATATGGAGCCATGTTCCGTATCCGTTCGGAGCTGGCCTTTGCTACCCACCATTATTATAGAGAAAAAGGTTTCCACTTTCTTCATGCTCCCATTCTTACGGGGTCTGACTGTGAAGGTGCGGGTGAACTGTTTTCCGTGGTTACGGAGGAAAAGGGGCAGGAGTTTTTCGGCAGACCGGCCCATCTCTCCGTCTCCGGCCAGCTTTCCGCAGAGATGTTTGCCCTGGCTTTGGGCAGAGTATACACCTTTGGTCCAACTTTTCGGGCTGAGAACTCCCATACTTCCCGCCATGCTGCGGAGTTCTGGATGGTGGAGCCGGAAATGGCCTTTGCAGATCTTGGAGATGCCATGGATCTTGCCGAAGAATACCTGAAGTTTCTGGTGGTATGGCTTCGGGAGAACGGCCGGGAAGATCTCGAATTGTTTACGCGTTTTGTGGATAAGGATCTTGCTGGTGTGCTGGAATGCATACAGAAGGAACGTTTTGCCCGTGTTTCCTATACCGAAGCCGTTGACATGCTGCTTCACAGCGGAAAGACCTTTGAGTTTCCCGTGGCCTGGGGGAAGGATCTTCAATCCGAGCATGAGCGTTTTCTGGCAGAAAGTCTTTTTAGGAAACCAGTTATTCTTTATGATTATCCAAAGGAAATCAAGCCTTTTTATATGCGCTTAAATGATGATGGCAAAACCGTTGCTGCCATGGATTTGCTGGTTCCCCGCATCGGTGAGCTCATGGGGGGTAGTCAGCGGGAAGAACGGGAAGATGTGCTGTATGAACGAATGACGGCTCAGGGGCTTTCGGCTGAAAAGTACGGCTGGTATCTGGAGTCCAGGCGCTGGGGATCGGTGCCCCATGCGGGGTTTGGTATGGGATTTGAGCGACTTCTCATGCTGGTGACAGGGGTAGGCAATATACGGGATGTGATTCCCTTTCCCCGGACGCCGGGGAACATAGATTTCTGATTCTGCTCTCAGTCTTTTATGGGATAAGGGTGCAGGCCCTTCCTCCTTCCATGGGGGAAAGGGCCTGACACCGGATTTAGAGGCTGTGGTTTTCGGGGAGGATTTCTATCCAGTAGCCATCAGGGTCTGCGATAAAGTAAATACCCATTTCCGTATTTTCAAAAACCACACATCCCATTTCTTTGTGTCTGGCAAGGGCAGCCCCGTAGTCTCTGGTTGCCAGGGCCAGATGGATTTCGTTATCTCCGAGATGATAGGGTTCCTTTCTGTCCCGTAGCCATGTAAGTTCGAGCTGGAAGGGGCTTTTACCATCGCCCAGATACACCAGTTGAAAGCTTCCGTCTTCCGGTTCATAGCTTCTTACAATTTCAAGATCGAGGGCTTTTTTATAAAAATCAAGGCTTTTTTTGAGGTCAAAAACCGTGAGATTAGCGTGGAGCCAGGTAAAGGCACCCATGGGATATCTCCTTTGTCGCGGGTTATGGTTATAGAAAGACTCTTTTGCAAGCCTGTTTTCTTGTAGTATTTCCGGAAAAATAAGTCAAAGATCTTGTCTTTTTAGGTGTTTGTATTTAGTGTTTTTGATTTTAGGGAGGAATGATTCAGCCTGTTTTTCATATGGCAACAGTTCTTATCCATAATGGAATGGGACAGGCAGGGAGGCTATGGGCTTTCCGTTATTCAGGAAGCCGGTATGTTTTCTCCATAAGACAAAAAATCTGGTTACTTGGGACTCGGACAGCATCACTTTCGGAAAGCTGCCATAGCAGGATCTGCCGGTATCTGGCCGGAACTCGTTTTCAAAAAATACCTGTTTGAAAGTAAACTATGATAAACCATGCACACTAGCCGATTTGCGGCAAGGACTCATGATGATTTGGCAAGAGGAGAAAAAACGTATGCCCGAGGTTTCCACAGGAGCGTTCGTTATTCCCCGCACAAGAGGGTGGCGACAATATGCCATGGTGGTGCTGGCATTTGTTTTTCTGCTGGCTTCCTGTGCGACAAAAACCCCGGACCCTGAACCTTCTGTACGGCCTGCCGGGCAGCGGCCCTACAAGGTGTTCGGAAAGTGGTACTATCCCATTCCTGATGCAGCGGGATACCGTGAGAAGGGGCTTGCTTCCTGGTACGGGCCGAAGTTTCATGGCCGAACCACGGCCAATGGGGAGCGGTATAACATGCATGCCATGACGGCAGCCCATAAAACCTTGCCCTTTGGCACGCTGGTTGAAGTGACCAATCTTGACAATCAGAAGAAGGTGCGGGTTCGTATCAATGACCGGGGACCCTTTGTGCAGGGTCGGATCATTGATCTTTCCAATGCGGCTGCCAAAGCCATTGGCCTTGATGTCAAAGGAGTGGGACCCGTGGAAGTCCGGGCTCTGGCATCGGATAAAAAAGGTGTACCGGATTTGAAGAAAGGCCGTTTTTCGGTTCAGGTTGGTGCCTTCAGCCAGAAGGAAAATGCGGACCGCCTTGCCCGGGATCTGACGAATCAGGGTCACAGGGCTGATGTGATGACCCATGACAGGGGAGACGCGGTTTTTTTCAGGGTGCGGGTGCATGGGTTCACGGATCTGGCGGAAGCCCGAAGGGCGGAGGACCGTTTCCGGAAAGGCGGATATCCGGGCGCCATGGTGGTGGCAGAGTGAAGGTAGCCGGGTATCAGAGAAAAGAAGGCGCAGGGGTTGTGTTTTTGGACAGGGATGGTGTCATCAACGAGGATTCACCGAATTATATTCGAAGCGTGCAGGCTTTCCGGTTTATTCCGGGGAGTGCGGAGGCCATCGGTCGCCTTTCTTTAGCTGGCATGGATATCATGCTGGTAACCAATCAGTCCGTAATTCACCGGGGCCTTGTGACGAAAGAAGGGCTGAACCTTATTTTTGATCACCTGCGGCAGGGTTTGGTGGAGTTTGGGGGCCGGGTGAAGGCTGTTTTTTATTGTCCCCACCGTCCCGATGAGAACTGTTCCTGCAGGAAACCCCGGCCGGGTCTTTTTTTCAGGGCAGAGACAGAATATGGGGTGGATCTGGCAGCCAGTATCATGGTTGGTGACAGCGCTAAGGATATGGAGGCGGCCAGGGCTGCCGGTGTGGGTATCCTGATTCTCGTGCGGACGGGTAACGGAAGAAGGGATCTTCCGATACTCATGGAAAGAGGCCTTGGGCCGGATTATGTGGCAGAGAATCTTGCAGGAGCTGTGGACTGGATTCTCAAGGATGGCAGACTGCCGTCGGAATGATGCCGTTACCGTCCTCTCAGCAGGCAGAATGCATCCAATGGTTATCATACAATGATTGTTTTGCAGGGAAGACTGGATACCATTCGTTTTGCAAACCCGGAAAACGGCTACACCGTGGCCCGTTTTACGCCGGATGGGTACCAGGCTGAAATAACGGCCGTGGGTATTCTGGCTGGGGTGCGTGCCGGTGAAACCCTGCGTATGGAAGGGGAGTGGGAAAAGCATGCCAAATTCGGAGAACAGTTCCGCGTAGCCGTTTTTGAGGTGCTGCTTCCGGATACGGCCCGGGGTATCCGCCGATATCTTGCCTCCGGAGTGATTCAGGGTGTGGGAGCTGCCATGGCGGAAAAGCTGGTGGCTTATTTCGGAACCCATACGCTGGAGGTGCTGGACAGCAGCCCCGAAAGGCTGGCGGAAGTTCCGGGTATCGGAAAAGCCAAAGCCCGCACCATTAAAGAGTCCTGGAAATCCTACCACGCTATCCGTACCCTTATGGCCCTGATGACAAAAATAGGTGCCTCTCCTTCCGCCGGAGCAAAGATTCTTCATGCCTACGGAACCGAAGCCCTGAATCTGGTACAGGAAGATCCTTACCGCATTTGCCGTGACATCCCTGAGGTTCCCTTTGAGGTGGCGGATCGTCTGGGGCTGGCTTCGGGCCTGGAAAAGGAATCTCTGCCCAGGCTCCGTGCCGGTGTGCTGCATGTGCTGGAGAAAGCAGGCTATGCCGGTCATGTTTTTCTGCCGGAAAAGGATTTACTGGTACGGTCCCTGCGTCTTCTGGGGGGAAGCAGAGAGAAGGTGGCAGAGGCCCTCCTGAATCTGGAGGAGGAAAAGGTGATTGTGGCTGAAGAGGGCGAGGATCGGCGCCATATTTACCTTGCGGAAATGTTCGGAGCAGAGGCTGGAATTGGTGCCAGACTTTCTGCCATGCTCAGCTTGGGAACGTCTTTCGATACCCGCACGGACATTACGTCCCTTGAGCTGTCCGTTGTAAAGGGTCTGGCCATCCGTCTTTCCGAAGAGCAGCTGACCACCCTTTCCCGCTTGCTGGAAAACCGGGTTGCCATTCTGACGGGGGGGCCGGGAACGGGTAAAACGACCCTGATCCGAAGTGTGTGCGCAGTGATGGGAGAGCGGGGAGCCAGAATTCTTCTGGCAGCGCCCACGGGCAGGGCGGCCAGAAGACTTTCCGATGTCACGGGGCGCAAAGCCCAGACTCTCCATCGCCTTCTGAAGTACAATCAGCTGGAGGGTCGGTTTGAGATGAACACGGATCATCCCCTGGATGTGGACCTGCTCATTGTGGATGAGGCCTCCATGGTGGATATTCTTCTCATGTATCATCTTCTCTGTGCCGTTCCCATCACAGCCCGTCTTCTTTTTGTGGGTGATGTTTCCCAGTTGCCATCCGTGGGGCCGGGTAATGTTCTGGGTGATATGATGGCTTCCGGCCGCATTCCTTCCTTTGTTCTGACAACCATTTTTCGCCAGGCTGCGGAAAGTCCCATCATTCTCAATGCCCACCTTGTGAATCAGGGGAGGATGCCGGAGTTTCTGGTGGCAGAAGATGGCTCTCTGTCGGAATTCTACTTTATTCGCCAGAGTTGCCCGGAAAAGGTTGTGCACACCATTATCACCCTCTGCAGCCAGCGAATACCGGAGCGTTTCGGTTTTGATCCCCTGAAGGAGGTGCAGGTTCTCACGCCCATGCACAGGGGAGAGGTGGGAACCCTGTATCTGAATCAGGTGCTGCAGAATGCTTTAAATCCCCTGACCGGGGATCGGAAAAAGCAGCTTGGTTTTTTCCGGGTGGGCGATAAGGTTATTCATTTAAAAAACAATTATAAAAAAGAAGTGTTTAACGGAGATATCGGGCAGGTATGCGACATTGAGGAGGAGGGTCAGGTTCTGGTTGTGGACTACAGTGAGGGAGAGGGAGACCGGCAGGTGAGTTATTCCCTTGAAGAACTGGATGAACTGGCTCTTGCCTATGCCATTAGTGTGCATAAGTCTCAGGGCTCGGAATATCCCGTTGTCATCATTCCTCTGATGCTGGAGCATGCTCCCCTTCTCCAGCGGAATCTCGTGTATACGGCCATGACCCGTGGGAAACGGCTGGTGATTTTTGTGGGCATGTCCCAGGCACTGGATATGGCCATCCGCAATGACCGGCCCACTCGGAGATTTTCAGATCTTGCCAGGCGTCTGGACAGTCTTATGACTCCGCCCGGAGGCTTTCCGTTACGTCAAGAAAAGCCCGGATGATTTCAGCTGTAATGCCCCAGATCATTCCCTCCGGGGTGAACCAGAAAAGAACGGGATGACGCATGCCGCCCCAGGGACGGGAATAATGTTCGGGAAGCCCCAGTTCTGCAGCGGGGAGAAGGGTTTCCCTCTGACCATTTTTCTTTTCCACCACAGGATGGGCCATGATCTGTATGGTGTGGATTTCAGGGGCGTGGCTGGCAAACCAGGCAAGGGGCATACTGAAGACGCTGGCGACCTCCTGAGGGTTGGGCTGGAGTTCCTGAAGGTTTTTCACTTGCACGCGGGCCACTACCGGGGCTACGGTAAGGCCCATGACGGTGAGGAGAATATCCATACGCCCCAGAATTTCTATCTGATTGGCAGGTATGCCCAGCTCTTCAACGGTTTCCCTTACGGCGGTGTGACAGGGATCAGAATCTCCTGGGTCCATCATTCCACCGGGAAAGCAGACTTCACCCGCCTGGCGGATGCCATCGGCCCTTTTTTCAAAGAGCAGGTGGACACCGTCCTCCATGGCTACAAGGGGAAGGAGTACGGCCGTATTTCTGTAGCGAGCTCCGTAATGGAAACCGGGCCTTGCGGGAAGCACTGTCGTAAGTTTCTGAAAAGGGAACATGGTATGTCCTTATGTGTCTGTGGTGGATGGAAAAGAGATTGGTAACGGGCAGCATATTGACATGAAAGAAATTTTCAAGGTCATTATTCTTTTTTACGGTTTCCCCTTACCCGCCCCTTCGGCATGGATGCCCGGTTCTGTTTCCGGTAAGGCGGCATGGAGTTGGGGTTCGCTTTCGTAGGAAACCCTTTTTGAGAAGGACGGTTCCCTGTTACGGGACTGTCCACTGGTGAATGATGAATCAAGCGGGGATGATGCATGAAATCTTATTCTAAAGTACTGCTTTTATCTTTTTTGTTCTCTATGGTGACAGGGCTTGCCATGGCTGGTACGGCCTATGTAACGGATGAGCTGCAGTTCATGGTACGAACGGGAAAAAGTACGGATAACAAGATCGTTGCCATAGCCCGTTCCGGAGACAGGGTGGACGTGGGAGATACGGACGGAGACTGGACCTATGTAAAACTTCCCGGCGGGCAGGAAGGATGGATGCTGGGCCGTTTTCTGGTTCCTGATCCTCCGGGGAAGGTACGCATGGTAACCTTTGAGCGGGAGCATGAACGCCTGAAGCAGCGTTTTGCCAAGCTGGATGAAGAAGCCGTTGCCCTTCGGGAAGAAAACAGGAACTTTCAGACCCAGTTGTCAGAAACGGAAAAACGTCTGGAATCCATTAAGGGAGACCATGAAAAACTCAAGGAAGACAGTGCGGAATTTCTGGCCCTGAAGGAAGAGGCCACCCGCATGCGTTCGCTTCTGGAAGAGAGGGAGGGACTGGTACAGGAGCTGGACAGGCTTCTGCTGGAGCGGAATATCAAAATGTTTGCTCTGGGTGCCGGTGTGCTTCTCGTGGGAATGGTGCTGGGGATTTCCATGCGTAAAAAACAGAAAAGTTCTTTTTATTAATCCTGGTGGTTAACTCGAGGATTCCGGAAAGGTCTGCTTTTTCTGCCTTCAGGATTCCTTCTGGGAAGGACAGTTACGATGCGGATCCACAGTGATTTTCTGGTTCTGGGCTCAGGGGTTGCCGGTTTGATGTTTGCGCTTAAGGTGGCCGAACACGGGCAGGTGGCTGTGGTAACCAAGTCGGAAATCTCGGAAAGCAATACGGTCCGGGCGCAGGGAGGCGTGGCCTCGGTTTTTTCGGATAGGGATTCCTTTGAGTTGCATATAAAAGATACCCTGGAATCCGGGGCTGGGCTCTGTGATCCTGAGGTGACGGATATGGTGGTTCGCAACGGGCCGGAACGCATCCGTGAACTGATGGATATGGGCGTTCAATTCAGCCAGACCGACGGAGATCATCTGGATCTGGGGCGGGAAGGCGGCCACTCAGAGAAACGTATTGTGCATGCTCTGGATATGACGGGCTGGGAAATTGAGTCCGTTCTTGTGGCAAGGGTGAAGTCCCACCCCAGAATTCGGGTATATGAACATCATATAGCCATTGATTTTCTGACCCACGCCAGGGGGATTCGGAGGGGCCTTGTGGTCACCAGCCATGAGGAACGTTGCTGCGGTGCCTATGTGCTGGATATTGCCTCGGACAGGGTCTGCACCTTCACGGCTGCCGTCACCCTTCTGGCCACAGGCGGAGCCGGTAAGGTTTACCCGTATACCAGCAATCCGGATGTGGCCACAGGGGATGGTGTGGCCATGGCCTATCGTGCCGGGGCTTCCGTTGCCAACCTGGAGTTTGTGCAGTTTCATCCCACCTGTTTGTATCATCCGGAAGCCAAAAATTTTTTGATTTCGGAAGCTGTGCGTGGAGAAGGCGGCATTTTGCGTAATGCCAGAGGCGAAGCCTTTATGGAGCGCTATTCGCCCCTGAAGGATCTTGCTTGCAGGGATGTGGTGGCCAGAGCCATCGATACGGAACTTAAACGAACAGGTGACAGCTCGGCCTTTTTGGACATTAGCCACAGGGATGAAGACTTTGTCCGCAGGCGTTTCCCCAATCTCTACGCCCGTTGTATGAATTTTGGTATTGATATGACAAACGATCCCATTCCGGTGGTGCCTGCTGCCCATTATATGTGCGGCGGTGTGGCAACGGATCTTTCGGGACGGACGGATATTTCCTGCCTGTATGCCGTGGGAGAAACCGCCTGTACGGGGCTTCACGGTGCCAACCGTCTGGCCAGCAATTCCCTTTTGGAAGCCCTTGTATATGCCCACAGGGCAGCGGAAAATGCCATAGCAGGATATGGGGGGCAGCCCCTTCCGGAGGATTTGCCCGATTGGGATGAAATGGGCACCACAGACAGTGACGAGGCTGTGATGGTGGCCCATAACTGGGATGAAATCCGTATGTTCATGTGGAATTATGTGGGCATCGTACGATCGGACAAGCGACTGGCAAGGGCAAGGCGGAGAATTGATAACATACAGAGGGAAATACAGGAATATTACTGGAATTTCCGTGTGACATCAGATCTGATTGAGCTGCGCAACATTGCCCTTGTGGCGGAACTGATCATTCGTAGTGCCCAGCGCCGTAAGGAAAGCCGGGGGCTGCATTTTTCCATCGATTTTCCTGATCGGGATGATAAAAAATGGGGGCAGAATACGGTTCTGAAACGAAGCAGCCGAACATGAGGCAGATAGTTTTTAGCCAGTTTCCCGCAGGCATGGATAGGGCCAAATGACATAGGCGGATTGATTCCAGAATCTTTTTCCGGTTTTTTGCCCGGCGCTCAAGCCCGGAAAAGGGGTGGCCACCGGCAGGTATGGCCAGCTTGAATGCCGCACAGGCTTATGCTATGGGCGGTTTCTGCCCCGTATAGAGGGTGGCTACCCCCAGAGTGAATGGTCGGAAGGCTACATTTTGAAACCCTCTGCTTTGGATTTTCTCTGCAAAGTCCGAAGGGCCTGGAAAGGCCATGACAGAGTCCGGAAGATAGGTGTAGGCAAAATTGCTGGAGAACAGCCCGCCGATAAGGGGCAGAATGCGTTTAAAATAGAGCAGATACAGTTTTCTGAGGGGGCCTTCAGGGGGAGTGGCCAGCTCCAGTACCGCGAGCCTTCCGGCGGGTTTCAGGCAACGATAAAATTCGTCCAGAGCTTTTTCTCTGTCCTGAATGTTTCGGATACCAAAGGCAATGGTAATGGCATCAAAGCTGTTTTCTTCAAAGGGCAGGTGCAGGGCATTGGCCGGCTTGAGTTCGATGGAAGCTCCCATCCCGCAGACCCTGATTTTTTCCCGACCGATTTCCAGCATCTTTTCGGAAAAGTCCACGCCAGTAACCCATGCTCTGGGGTGCTGGCGGATTACTTCCATTGCCACATCCCCAGTACCGCAGGCCACATCCAGTACCCTGCCCTTTTCCGGCAGCTGGAGGGAACGGACGGCTCTGCGTCGCCACAGGGTGTCCTGGCGGAGACTTAAGAGCCGGTTCAGGAAATCGTACCGGGGTGCAATGGCATCGAACATACTCTGTACAAAGGGAATTTCTTTATTTTTCATTGACAAGACCGTCACAGGTATTAGTTTTGCGTCGTTGTTTATAAATAGAAGAAAACAGGAATAAGGGACTATCACATTCCTTGGGTATATGCAAAATAAACGGATCCGGGACTGTACCGGTGCAACAAATGGGTAGGTTATGGCGGAAAAACGGGATTATTATGAGGTTCTCGGCGTCAGCCGGGATGCGGATGCGGACAGTATTAAAAAAAGTTACCGCAAACTGGCCATGAAATATCATCCGGATAAAAATCCGGGGGATAAAAAGGCGGAAGACCGATTCAAAGAAGCATCGGAAGCCTATGCGGTGCTTTCCGATGAGGAGAAGCGGCGTATTTATGACCAGTATGGTCACAGAGGCCTTGAAAATTCCGGTTTTTCCGGAGCCGGTGGTTTTGAGGATATTTTTTCTAATTTCGGGGATATTTTTGAAGATTTTTTCGGATTTGGCGGACGCAGGGGCGGTGGTCAGCGTAGCCGAAGGGGGTCGGATCTCCGCTATGATCTGGAGATAGATTTTACCGAAGCGGCTTTTGGTTCCGAAAGGGAGCTGGAGTTTGAAAAGCTGGAAAATTGTGAAGGCTGTGATGGGGACGGTTGCGAGCCGGGTTCCGGCCCTGAAGTCTGCCCCCATTGTCGGGGAACGGGTCAGTATGCCCAGACGCAGGGCTTTTTCACCGTGCGCAGTACCTGTCCTTATTGTAAGGGGGCCGGTAAAATTATACGCAACCCCTGTGCCAGATGCCATGGGCGTGGCCGCATGCCGGCAAAGAAAAAGGTCTCCGTTCGGATTCCAGCAGGTGTGGACAATGGCTCCCGGCTGAGACTGACGGGAGAAGGAGAGCCCGGACCCGATGGTGGCCCCAAAGGCGATCTCTATGTTTTTATCCATGTGAAATCCCATAAGCTTTTTCAGAGAGAAGGCAGTGATATTATCTGCTTTGTGGATATTTCCATGGTTCAGGCAGCCTTGGGGGATACCATCAGCGTGGAAACCCTTGAAGGAGAAAAAGAGCTGGAAATTCCAAAGGGAACCCAGTATGGAGATACCTTCCGTCTGAAAGGTCAGGGGATGCCTTCCCTTCGTACGGGGCAGAGGGGAGATCAGATCATTCAGGTGCATGTAAAAACCCCGAGCCATGTGAATAAAAAGCAGGAAAAGCTCCTGAGGGAGTTTGCCAAACTGGATGAGGAAAAGTTCACCAATAAGCTGAAAAATCTATTCAAGGGCCTTTGATATGTATGAGCTTCGGGTAAGGGGAGACTTTGCCGCAGCACACCAGCTTCATAATGTGACGGAGAAATGTGAGAATCTCCATGGTCATAATTTTGAGGTGGAAGCTGCTGTGGAAGGAAACGAACTGGGCGAAGCCCATGTTCTCATGGATTTCGGCTTGCTCAAACAATACGTACGGGAAATTCTTGCATCCCTTGATCACTGTTTTTTAAATGAACATCCTGCTTTTGCCGGGAAAAATGCTTCTTCTGAAAACATCGCCCGTTTTATTGCAGACAAGCTTGCCGAGCGTCTTCTCCCCCTTGGGGAGGGAGTACGGGTCCGCAGGGTTCGGGTTTGGGAGTCTGCCAGGGCCAGTGCTGCTTATTATCCGTAAAGAGCTTGAGCACTCCTTAAGTCAATAATAGTAACCATTGCCGATTAAAAAGCGCCGGTTCATTAGGTCATAATGAGCCGGCGCTTTTTGTGTTTTTTGTCAGGGGTTTGACCCGTTGAGAATTATTTTTGTTGGCACAATGATTTTTGTTGTTTCAAAAAAGTATTGACCGGCTTTATTTTTCGGTGATAATAAAATTTATTTTTCTGAAGGGTAAGAAATGCTTTTGCAAGCTGTTATTCTGCCACAGGAGAAAGTTGTTCTACAGGTCTGATGACTCTATGTCTGGCTGCTTCTGAAAAAAGGGAACGGACATTGGCCGATCAGGTTTTTTTGTCCGTAGCTGGCGGGAAAAGCGGAATGCCGGACCGCACAGCATCAGGACAGGCCCGGTAAGAATGCTGACCGGATGCCGGTTGACGGGAGAGCCTTGGTTTTGAAAACATCTCAAGATACCATTGCAAAGCAGGAAGGCTGTGGGGTGGAAGGAGATATCCGTTGCCGCCGTTGCAGGAGGCTGCTGATGAAAGGGCTGGTTATTAAAGTGGAAGTGAAATGCCCGAAATGCGGTTCCCTGCAGCTGTTTGGCAGCCGGCCGGAATGCGGTATGGGGGGATAAGCTTCTTTTTTTTTCGGTTTTCCTGAAGAAGACCGGTCCCCTGAGGTATGTAGAGGCTGAAGCCCTGCTGTTCCTGCTAAACTGAATGCTCAGTGAGCATGCGTTCCCCAGAGCGTTCCGAACGCCTTTTTTTATCAATGAAGAGGATTTCAAATCCCGTAAGACCCGGCGGTTATCTGTCTGTACTCACTGAGGCGGCAGAATGCCCGCAGATATGTGGCAAGGTCTTCGGGAATGTTATTTTCGTCCTCCTCTCCCCTTTTCCTTTCCCTTTCTGTCCATTCTGATTCCCATGACTGCGGGCTTTACACCGACTCCGGAGACTATTTTCAGGCGGAAGGAGAAAGGAATCATCATGGGAAAAGGGAAGAAACATCTGCGCAGCACAGCACTGATGTCCGTTTTATTGTTTGCTTTTCAGGGCGCAAAGGCCGCCGAAGACGAGCACCATATGGGGCAGGTGGTTGTCACGGCATCGGGTTTTGAGCAGAAAATTACGGATGCGCCAGCCAGCATTTCCGTCATTACAAGGGAAGAGCTGTCCATGCGGCCCTATATTTCCCTGCTGGATGCGGTGCGGGACATAGAAGGCGTTGATGTGGGCGAGACAACGGACAAGACCGGTCAGGGAACCATCAGTATTCGTGGTATGGGAGCCGCCTATACTCTGGTTCTCATTGACGGCAGGCGACAGAATAATGTGGGGGATCTTTACCCGAACAACTTTGGGGGAAATCAGTTCAACCATATTCCTCCCCTGGACATGATTGAAAGGATCGAGGTGATCCGGGGTCCCATGTCCACCCTTTACGGAGCCGATGCCCTGGGAGGGGTCATCAATATTATTACCCGTAAGGTATCAGACCGGTGGACCGGCTCCTATACCCACACCAGAACCTTTGAGCTGGATTCGGATTTTGGGGATGACAGCACCACGGATTTTATGATGATGGGTCCCCTTGTCAAGGATAAGCTGGGGCTGAGCCTGCGGGGCAGTCTTTATGAGCGGGATGCCTCCAGCCCTTCCTATGATCCGGCAACGGATCCGTCCGGAGTTGTGCACGAACGAACCCTTGGTTTCGGCGGTGGTGGGCGGACCGTGGATAATACCAACTGGAATGCAGGTATTCGGCTCACCTATACACCGGATGAGCGCCATGACATTATTGCTGATATCGATACCTCCCGTCAGAAATATGCCAATGGCGAAGGACAGCTGGGTACGCTGGATGATTACGGAAGCATTCTCAGGGCGTCCAACAACGGCATTGTCCAGCCCCGGGTCGGCTATGCCGATGATCAGCGTTTTGAACGGGATCAGTGGGCCCTCACCCACGTAGGCCGGTGGGGGGCGGTTCGCAGTGAGGTGTCTGTCTCGGCCGTAAACACCAGCAATCTCGGTCGATCCCTTCCCTTTACCGTTTCGGAAAGGGCCGAACTGCAGGACTTGTGGGATGCCGCCTGTGTGGCTTCCGGCGGCAGTGGCGGGTGTTCTCCCGCCAGCATGGGGCTGAACAACAACTGGAATGAAGAACAAAAACTGAAGGTGATGGAAGGGCTTCTCACCGCCGATGAGATGGCAAAGCTGAAATCCTTTCTGCCCAGGGACCGGCGTACCATGGAAACCCGGCAGCGTACTCTCGACGCCAAAATGGACATGATGATGGGTAACCACATGCTGGTTTTCGGCGGGCAGTATGTGGATGCGGAAATGGAAGACGGTGTGTTTGGTATGTACGGGGATGGCTACCGTTCCGGCCAGACTCAGGATCACCGTCAGTGGGCCTTTTTTCTGGAAGACAGCTGGCGTATGGGCAGTCTGTTCACTCTGGTGGGGGGTATTCGTTACGATGACCACAACATGTACGGCGGCCAGCTGAGTCCCCGTCTCTATGGGGTTTTGGATCTTGCCTCAAGCTGGACCCTGAAGGGTGGTGTGAGTACGGGCTATAAAACCCCCACTACGGATCAGCTTTTTCCCGGTATCACAGGCTTTACAGCGCAGGGGGTCAATCCCACCGTGGGCAATCCTGATCTGGAGCCGGAAAAAAGTGTGAACAGTGAGGTGGCTGTTTATTATACCAGTCCTTTGGGGCATAGCTTCAATGTGACGGCTTTTTATAATCGGTTCAAAGATAAAATTGCCAGGGGAGATGCGGTGCCCAACTGTGAGGTGGCAGCTCCGGGTGAGCACTGTGTGAATGTGGGGGAAGGCTGGGCAGATCTTGGCTACACAAGCTTTACCCAGACCCATAACATCGACAGGGCCGATATTCAGGGGCTGGAGCTGGCCGGGCGTTATCAGATCACCGAAGACATGCTTTTAAAGGCAAATTATACCTACACGGATTCCGAGCAGAAAAGCGGTGCCGAGAAAGGCCGCCCCCTCACGGGTACGGCAGAGCATATGGTTAACGCGAGCTTTGACTGGCGTCTGCTGACGGATCTCAGTGTTTTCTTCGGCATGGAGATGCGTTCGAAGCGCTATCGTGGCTGGGATACGGAGGCGGATAAGGCCCGGTACTGGGAGGATTATGAAATTTATCATGTGGGTGGCGTTTATAAACTGAACGAATATGCCACCCTCACGGCAAGGGTGAATAACCTCTTTGACCGTGATTTTACAGCCTACAGAACGGACTTCACCCAGAATCCGGACGGCAGCTATACGGCTTCCTATACGGATGATTATAATATTAAGGCCAAGGCCCGGAATGTCTGGGTAAGCCTCAACATCGTTTTTTAAAGAGAAAGAAAAAGGCTGATAGCCCGGTACGGGAGCAGATTCCGGTGCCGGGTTTTTTTGTTTGCTTTCGAAAAAAGTCTTATTCCTTGAATACTTTGATATGGTTGGAGAATTATCATGTACCTTAGAAAAACTTTACGAAGGTTTACTTTCCAGTTGCACTGGTTTTTCGGTATTACGGCTGGTGTGATTCTTATGATCGTCGGGGTCACGGGTGGTCTCCTTTCCTTTGAAAGGGAGATTCTTGCCCTCATCAATCCCGGTGTGATGCGAGTATCTCCGGTGGCAGGCATGGAAAAACTCTCGCCCGAAGCCCAGCTTGAGAAGATTCAGGAAAGGGCCCCCGGTCGAAGGATCAATGGCCTGACCTTCCATGCGGACCCGAGGAATGCCCATCAGGTGAGTCTGGCCAGCACGGACCCTGCCATGCGCAGGGGAGAAACTCTTTTTGTGGACCCTTATACGGGGGCCTTTCCGGGAGATGTCCGTGGGGAAAGTTTTTTCCGGACTGTGCAGCACCTCCATCGCTGGCTTTTGACCAATGAGCTGTTCGGGGACAGGAATATAGGCAAGCAGATTGTGGGTGCCAGCACGGTGCTGCTGATGGTTCTCTGTATCAGTGGCCTCTATCTTCGCTGGCCGAGGAAGGTGTTCAGCCTGAAGCGCTGGCTGACCTTCCGCGTGAAGCAGAAAGGCAGAAAATTTCTTTGGAACTCCCATGCGGTTCTGGGTACCTGGGCGCTTCTCTTTTTTCTTCTTGCCTCTGTCACAGGCCTTTACTGGTCTTATAACTGGTACAGGGAGATGCTGCACAGTGTGAGCGGAGTTCCCATGCCCGTGAGGATGGCGCCAGCCCCTTCCCCTGCTGAGAACACCCAGACCACGGCCGGAGCGGAGAGGCGGCGGGGAGAAGGGAGAGGAGAGCGCAGCCGTAGTCCGGGAGAGGGGGCCGGCCAGGCAGGGGAGGTGCAGGAAGTCATGACAGAGAAAGGGCTCAATGAACTATGGGCCCTTTTTCTGCAAGAGAGCGGTGGTGACTACAGTCAGGCCATGGTCCGTTTCCCCCAGAATCCGGGTCAGGCTCTTATGGTCATGTATCAGGATGCAAAGCCTTCCCATGAAAGGGCTTTCAACCGCATGGAGATCGATCCTGTGACCGGAGCGGTGTTGAATCATGACCGTTACCGGGACCGGCCTTTGAATGTGCGGCTGATGAGCAGCATGCTGCCCCTGCATTCCGGCAGTTATTTTGGGCTTCCCGGTAAAGTTCTCATGTTTCTTGCCAGTATAGGAATGCCTTTTTTCAGCATTACGGGCTGGATGTTGTATCTGGACCGACGGAAGAGACGAAAAAGAAAGGAAGAATCAGCAGAAGTTTTCGGTATTCAGACACCCGGAACCCATCACGGCTGATCAGGTTTTTTTATCCGCACTCCGGCACCTAAGTCCAAAAAAGCGGCTGGTTTTTCAGGGCCGTTTGCAGCTTGCGTGCCGGACCGGAACGACAGCAATGTCACTCACAAACAGCCTGGGAGCCTTATGGTCCAGCTATAAGGAGCCAGGGGTCGGAATTTCAGTATAAAGTGTATGGAATTGTTGCGGAAAACTTTACGCAAGTTTACTTTCCAGCGGCCTGGGTTTTTTAGTATTCGATCTGGCATGATGCAAGGGTACAGATTCCGGATACGGATCAGAATGTCTATGTTTTTCCCCGGTAAGGGGAGGGCTTTTTTGACGAACCATCTGAACGGGACAGAGCATGAAACAGGCGGAGAGAACGGGGAGGAGAAAACGAGGGCTGGCTGGATGGATGCTGTTTAGCTGTATGATTGCCCTTGTTGCGGGCAGTGCGGCCTGGCATTTTTTCGTAAGGAACGGTGGAGAAGGGATTTCATGGGCTACCGCTGCCGTTCAGCGGGGAAGCATTGAAGATCTGGTTGCGGCAACGGGTGTGCTGCAGCCCAGAAACTATGTGGATGTGGGTGCTCAGGTTTCCGGACAGCTGCAGCGCATAGGGGTTGAAGTGGGGGATTTTGTCAAAGAGGGAGAACTGCTGGCGGAGATTGATCCCACCCTCTTTGTGGCAAAAGTGGATGCCAGCCGTGCCCAGCTACGGTATCAGAAGGCTCAGTTGCAGGATAGAAAAGCCCAGCTGCAGCAGGCCGTCAATCAGCATGAGCGGCAGAAGAATCTTATGGCCGAAGGGGCTACCACCCTTGAAGCAGCTCAGAATGCGGAAACATCCCTTCTTTCCGCAGAGGCTCAGGTTGCCATGCTCCTTGCCCAGATTGAACAGACCGAATCCACCCTGCGGGCGGATGAAGCCAGCCTTGGGTATGCCCGTATTTATGCACCCATGGATGGAACGGTGGTTTCCATTTCTGCCCGTCAGGGCCAGACCCTCAATGCCAGCCAGCAGGCTCCCACCATTCTGCGCATTGCGGATCTTTCCACCATGACCGTGGAGACAAGGGTGTCCGAAGCGGATATCGGCAGGCTGTTTATGGGAATGGATGTGTATTTCACCACCCTTGGCAGCCAGAACCGGCGCTGGAGGGGAAAACTGAAGCGCATTGAACCCACTCCCGTGGTGGAAAACAATGTGGTGCTCTATAATGCCCTCTTTGATGTGGAGAACAGCGGTGGAGAACTCTTTACCCAGATGACAGCCCAGGTCTTTTTTGTGGTGGCGGCCGCTGCGAATACCCTTGTCATACCGCAGTCTGCCCTGATGGCAGGAGAGCCCGGACAGGAGCGCATGGCCCCGGGGGGGGGAAGGGGACGGAGGCCTGAGACTCCGGGTGAAAGGCCGGAAAAAGGCGCCAGAGCAGAGGTAAAAATGGCCCGTGTCCGGGTGCTGGGCAGCAACGGAGTGGCAGAAATCCGGGAAGTGCGGACGGGAGTCAGCAACCGGGTGCAGGTGCAGGTTCTTTCCGGATTGGAAGAAGGGGAAAAAGTGATAACGGGTCAGCTTCTCGCCGGTCAGAGATCCCCTGCCCGTACGGAGGGTGGTATGCCCGGAATGCCGAGGATGCGATGAACACAGCCGCCGAACCTCTTCTGGAGCTGAAGGGCGTCACCAGGGTGTATCGCAGTGGTGACATGGATGTGGAAGTGCTCCATGGCATTGATCTGACAATATATCCCGGCGAGTTTGTGGCCATCATGGGCAGTTCCGGATCCGGTAAATCCACCCTGATGAACATCCTCGGCTGTCTGGACCGGCCCACCAAGGGAGAATACCTCTTCATGGGCAAGGACGTGTCCCGCATGGACAATGGGGAGCTGGCCCGGATGCGGCGGGAGGAATTCGGTTTTGTTTTTCAGAGCTACAATCTCATTGCCACGGCCAGTGCCAGGGATAATGTGGCCGTACCGGCGGTGTATGCGGGCATGAAATCCCGTGACAGAAAGGAAAGGGCTGCCCACCTTCTGGAGGAGCTGGGAATGGGAGACCGCCTGTTTCACAGACCGACCCAGCTTTCCGGCGGTCAGCAGCAGCGGGTGTCCATTGCCCGTGCTCTGATGAACGGTGGTCGTATTCTGCTGGCGGACGAGCCCACAGGAGCTCTGGACAGTCGTAACGGAGCAGAGGTCATGCGTCTTCTGGGCGAGCTTTCGGAACGGGGCCATACCCTGATTCTCATTACCCATGAAAAGGAAGTGGCCGCCCATGCCCATCGCATCATTGAGATCCGTGACGGTCATATTCTTTCGGATCCCGGCTCCGTGCCCGGAGCCGCAGCCATGCCGGAGAGGGTTATCAGTGGTGAAGAAAGCTCTTTTTTGTCAGAACTTGCGGAAGCAACCCTCACAGCGCTGCGTTCCCTGAAAAGCAATATTTTCCGGACCATTCTCACCCTTCTGGGTATTGTCATCGGTGTGGCTTCCGTCATTGCCCTGATGGGTATCGGTGATGGTGCAAGGCAGGCTGTGGTGGAGCGGATCAGTTCCATGGGCAGCAACCTGCTCACCGTACGGCCGGGGGCTCCCAACATGCGGGGCCGGGGGGATATTGCCACACTGGTATGGGATGATGTCCGTGCCATTGGCGAGCTGGACAATGTGCTGGCCGCCGTGCCGGAACAGTCCGGCTCCGTGACCCTGCGGTATGGCCGTATGGATCACAGGGCGGAAATCAACGGAACCTCATGGAACTATGTGGTGGCAAGAACCTGGAGTCCTTCCGTCGGCACCTTTTTTACGGCGGAAGACGAGGCGGCCTATGCCACCGTTGCCGTGCTGGGCCAGACCGTTGCCGAGGCCCTTTTCCCCGGTGCCGATCCTTTGGGGGAATATATACTCATCAACAGTATCCCCTTTCAGGTAACCGGGGTGATGGCGCCCATGGGGGCCGGTTTTGGTGGCAGGGATCAGGATGATGTGGTTTTTGTACCGTATACCACGGGCAGCCTGAGGATTACGGGGCAGCGACATCTGCGGAATATCACAGTGGCGGTAAAGGATGTGAAACGAATGGATGAAACCCAGAATGCGGTACATGCCCTTCTCCTTGCCCGCCACGGTGTGGAAGATTTCCAGATCCGGAACATGGCTTCTCTCATTGAGTCCGTTTCCGAAACCCAGAACACCCTGACCATTCTGCTGGCTTCCATTGCCGCCATTTCCCTTCTGGTGGGCGGCATCGGTGTGATGAACATTATGCTGGTCAGTGTGACGGAGCGGACCCGTGAAATCGGTATCCGCATGGCCACAGGGGCCAGAATGCGGAATATCATGCAGCAGTTTCTCATTGAGGCGCTGGTGGTTTCCACCATGGGAGGACTCATCGGCGTGGGTGCGGGCCTTGGCGTGGCGGCTGTGATTGCGGCTCTGGGTACGCCCGTTCAGTATACCTCCGCACCGGTACTGCTGGCCTTTGGCTGCGCCTTTGCAACGGGTCTTGTTTTCGGATATCTCCCTGCCCGCAAGGCAGCAGGGCTGGATCCGGTTGTGGCACTGGCTTCGGAATGATACGGGAAAAGAATCCATGAATAGCATGAAAGAAAGACTGTTTATCCGGCTCCATACGGGAGCTGGCCCATATCGTAGAGGGGCTTTGCTCCTTGGCGGGTTCAGCCTGTGGCAAAAGCCTTTTGTCCCCTTTTTGTTTTCTGCGTTTTTCTGTCTTCTGGTTTTTTGTACAGGATGTGCGCTCAAAGACCCGGAGGCTCTGGAATCTCCCCCTGTCCTGCCGGAAAACTGGTCTGCAGGTATGGTTATGGATGGGGAGCTGCCGGAGAATGACTGGTGGCGCAGTTTCCGGTCAAGGGGGCTGGAAGGGCTTCTGGAGGAGGCCCTTTCCGCCTCTCCGGATATGACCATGGCTGTGGAGCGGGTGATTCAGGCGGAAAGCCAGCTTCGCATCACCGGAGCCTCCCTCTTCCCTTCCCTGAACCTCAGCGGTGGAAGTTCATGGCGCAGAAACTGGGCTTCCGGAGGTAAAACGGCTTCCTCAGAATCCACAAACCTTTCCATGGGAGCCAGCTATGAGGTGGATGTCTGGGGAAAGGTTGCCGCTGACATGCGCGCTTCCGGTGCCCTTCTCCATATGGCCGAATATGACCGGGATGCTGTTCGCTTAAGCCTCATGGCAGGAGTGGCCTCCGGATATTTTCAGGTGCTGGCCCTGGAGGAGCGTCTGCAGATCAGCCGCAGCAATCTGGTCATTGCCAGAAGGGTACTGGCCTTTGTGGAGTCCCGGCACAGGCACGGCAGTGCGACGGAACTGGATCTGAAGCGGCAGCAGTCTGCGGTGCTGAGTCAGGAATCCACCCTTTTATCCCTGGAAGAGCAGTACCGTCAGCAGCGTTCCGCCCTTGCCATTCTGGTGGGGCGTCAGCCCCAGTCCTTTGATCCGGGTACGGAGGCATTCCGCGAAATAATCATTCCGCAGGTGACGGCCTACATGCCATCGGAGCTTCTTCTGCGCAGGCCGGATATTGCAAGGGGCGAGGCCCAGCTGGCGGCATCGGCGGCCAGTGTAACCATTGCAAAGACGGCCTTTCTGCCTTCTTTCCAGCTTTCCGGTTCCGGAGGGCTGGCCAGTACGGCCCTTGTATCCCTTGCCAGTCCCGATGGCAGTCTGAGCCTTTCCGCCGCCATTGCCCAGACAATTTTTGACGGCGGACGCCGGAAAAATCAGGTTGCCGCAGCCGAATCCCGGCTCAGGGAGCAGGTGGAAAGCTATCGGAAAAGTATTCTTACGGCTTTAAAGGAAGTGGAAGACGGACTGAACCGGGCGGATTTTTCCGGTCGTCAGATGTCTTTGCAGCAAGCCATAGAGGAGAAGGCGGCCCGGAGCCTCGTGCTGGCGGAGCTGCGCTACCGGGAAGGTGCGGATGACCTGTTGACCCTGCTGGATGCCCAGCGCAGTCTTTTTCAGGCCAAGGATCAGATGGTACAGCTCCGGCTGGCAAGTCTGGATGCGGCACTGGATCTTTATAAGGTACTGGGCGGCGGGTGGGAGAGGAGGGGCTGAACGGCAGGCTACAGTTTTTGGCTCATCACATCCCTTAAGGCATTGAGGGATTTATCAGGAGCTTTAAAAAGCCTGTCCGATTTTGGATGAGGTAGAAGGGGCTCTTTTTCAGGAAGATAGCAAGGACAAAAATGATGCCCGTGGCCGGATTTTCAAAAAATCAACTGAATCAAAAGATTTTTAACCGGTTTTACAAAAATAGAGGGATTGACCGTCCCCGGAATAGATCAAAGACCAGATGTGCATTTCTTCGATCATCAGTGTCCCCCATAAATATTTTTCCGGTGGCCTATACGCAACACCATGACGGTTATTTTTTCTTCCCATAATTCTGCTATGATCCGGTAGTCTCCCATTCTGAACTTCCACAATCCAGACAGATTGCTTTGAAGTGGCGCACCAAAGGCTTTCGGGTCTTGCGCCACCTTATCCCTGAGAAAAGCGATCATGCGCCTTTGAATCTGTGGCTCAGCCTTGGAAAGTTCTTTCATAGCCCTTTTGTCAAATTCAATCTGCCAAACCAAGGGCCTTCTCCACTTCTTCCAGGGTCATGGTGGAACGGTGGCCAGCCCTCAAGTCCTCAAGGCGTTTTTCCGCAAGATAGATGTCTTCCATGTCGGCTATGTATTCAGAAAGGGCCTCCCGAACATAAAAAGATTTGTTGCGCCCTGTTGCCTCTGAAAGCGTGTCCAGTCTGGCATTTAACTCCGCTGGAATCCTTACCCCAAGCATAACCGGGTTATTAATTTCTCTTACTTTTGGCATAAAAACCTCCTTTTAAAATCATTTGTTTTATATGTAAAACAAATAAATAAAAAAAACAATTTTTTTTCTGCTTACTACTCTGACTCAGCCAGAGTCTGCTGGTCAGATTATTGTCAAAACCATAGTGAGAGCTTTCATACGGGCAGGCGCAAGGCCTGCCTCTACGAATAATCTTTACGACCCCTGTTTTGTAGGGGCACCCTTTACGGGTGCCCGCCAGCAATCGTAAAATCTGGTCATGTAATTTCCATAGCTTAAAGTTCCTATGGCTGAAAGACAGTGGTAATCAGAATTTTTTTTGTCCATCGCAGAAATCATGGGGGATATTCCCGGACAGTGGGCACCCATTACGGTGCTGCTGGCCTTTAGCTGTGCCTTTGCAACGGGTCTTGTTTTCGGATATCTTCTGCCCTGCCGGAAAGTTGGTTGCGGGCATGGCCATGGATGGGGAGCTGCCGGAGAATGACTGGTGGCGCAGTTTCCGGTCAGGGGAGGGGGATTGGAAGAGCACCTGGAAGAGGCCCTTTCCGCATCTCCGGATCTGGCCATGGCCGTGGAGCGGGTTTTGATGCCGGGCGCCGTAAAAATCAGGTTGCCGCAGCCGAATCCCGGCTCAGGGAGCAGGTGGAAAGCTATCGGAAAAGTATTCTTACGGCTTTAAAGGAAGTGGAAGACGGACTGAATCGGGCGGATTTTTCCGGTCGTCAGATGTCTTTGCAGCAAGCCATAGAGGAGAAGGCGGCCCGGAGCTTCGTGCTGGTGGAGCTGCGTTACCGGGAAGGTGCGGATGACCTCCTGACCCTGCTCGACGCCCAGCGCAGTCTTTTTCAGGCTAAGGATCAGATGGTGCTGCTCCGGCTGGCAAGTCTGGATGCGGCACTGGATCTTTATAGAGTACTGGGTGGAGGGTGGGAGAGGCAATCTATCTGACCTCTGTACGGATTGTATTCTTTTGTTGTGGTCGTTTCCGTCTCCCGGATTTAGAGAGCGACTGGGAAAAGAAAGTGGACCTGCTTGTTGGAGCGGATATGTGCTGAAGGGACCCGGAAAAAGGAGCCGGTATCCTTCCCCATGGAAGGCCTGTGCGGATTTCTTGTGGAAGTCCGCACGGCAAAACCATGTCTGGTATCTGCTGAGCATCCGAAGGGAAGAAGCAAGCGGAAATACAAAGAGCCGGGTGCTGCCGCTCTGTCTGGCCTATACCTTGAATGTTCTGACAACAGTGTTAAGTTTTCCGGAAATGCTGAGCAGTGCCTCCGCCCTGTCTTTCACCTTACCACTGCTTTCGGTCATTTCGCTGGCAGCCTGATTGACAAGAAGAATATCACCGGAGACACGGGAAATCGCGTCGGCACTTTTACTGATATGTCTGTTTACATTCTGAATCCCGGAGGAGACATCACTGATGTTAGAGGCAATCTCCCGAGTGGCGGAAGACTGTTCCTCCACGGCGGAAGCAATGGTTGTAATAATCTCATTCATGCTGGTGATAACGGCGGAAACATCCTGAATTCCTGCGGCGACTCCCTCCGTGTTATTCTGCATGTTGCTGATTTTATCTTTGATTTCAAAGGTTGCACTGGCAGTCTGTCTGGCCAGATCCTTAATTTCATTGGCTACCACTGCAAAGCCTTTACCCGCCTCTCCGGCACGGGCGGCTTCAATGGTTGCATTGAGCGCAAGAAGATTGACCTGCTCAGATATTTCCGTAATCACCTCCACCACTCTCCCTACATCCAAAGCCGCTTTGCTGAGAGCTTCCACCTGAGCGATGGAGCTTGTGGTACCGGATACGGCCTGACTGGAAATACTTCGGGTTTTTTCTATATTTCTGGCGATCTCGTCTACGGTTGAAGACATTTCTTCTGTTGCCGATGCCACCATCCCGGCATTGCTGCTGGATTGGTCCATCACAGCGGCCACGTTGCCCATGCTGCCATTTATTTCATTCGTCTCTTTTGCCAGATTATCTGCCTGGCCAGACATCCCCCGGGCCGAAGACGACATGTCGCTGGAAAGCTCCGTGAGCATGTTGGCTGCCTGATCCAGGGATTTGGCATTTTCTGCTGTCTCCTTGATCAGGCTTTGCAGCCTGTCCATGAAGGCATTGAACCAGTAAGCCAGCTGTCCCAGTTCATCTTTTGATTTTGCGTTTAATCGCCGTGTAAGATCCCCTTCCCCTTCTGCAATGTCCTGAAGATTGGCTACCATAGAATTAATGGGACCAGTGATGATACGACTGATGCCAAAAACAATTCCGATGATAAGAAAAACAGCCAGAATCCCAGCGCCAACCACAAGTCTGACAGCGTTTTTGGCGTCAGCCAGCAGGGCTGTCAGGGAGACGGTGACCGCCAGACTCCAGGGAGCGTCCGATCCTTCCATACGTATGGGTTCAAAGATGAAATAGGATGTTTCCCCGGTGGCAAGAGCCTGCTGTTCTTCCCGCCGCTGGCGGCCTGCACGGACATCTGCGTCCCTTTGCCGTGCATCCGGCCGGACTTCCAGTATGGTACGGCCGATCTGTCTTTCGTTTGGGTGATACATGTATTTGGTATCATTCGAAAACAGAAAACCGTATCCATTATCCAGTGGCTTGATGGAGGAAACAATCTTCTGAATGCTGTGGGCTGTAACTTCCACACCGGCCATGCCGACTTTCTGACCATTGAGATGAATCGGGGATATGGCAACCAAAACCGGGATTGATCTGCCGGTTATGGTCCGTATGAGCGGATCGGCAATATCATTCTGGTTTTTTCTTCTCAGGTTGTTGTAGTACGTATCCATTTCTGCGGAGATACCCATGAGGGAGCCGGACCGGAGAGTGCCCGTATCCCGGTGGAACCGGAGGGAAAAGGAACCGGATGTAGGAGAGGGGTCCAGAAGAATCCAGGCGGCAAGCAGCCCTGTGTGTCGTTCTACAATGGAGGCCAATGCTGGCGCAAGGGAGTGCTGTGCTTCATGCCCGCTGGCAAGGAGGCCGGCTGTGAGGCCGGC
The DNA here is from genome assembly GCF_026155325.1 of Desulfobotulus pelophilus. NCBI lineage: Bacteria > Pseudomonadati > Thermodesulfobacteriota > Desulfobacteria > Desulfobacterales > Desulfobacteraceae > Desulfobotulus > Desulfobotulus pelophilus. Next base: position 128,129 of record NZ_JAPFPW010000008.1, read on the forward strand.
TGTAGTGGAAGCGATGTCGGCTATGCTGCGCAGTTCGGATCTGATCTCCTCCGCCCGCCGTGATGCTTCAAGGTCCACAGCCTCATATACACTTTTTTGAACGGCTGTAACAAAAAGAGAGCTGAGAAACCAGATAATCCCTGTCAGGATTAACGCTACGGCAGCATTTACCAATACGGTGATTTTGGCTCCGACACCCATGTTCCATTTCATGGTTACCCCCTTGGCGGACGGTTTGGAGAACAGCGTTAAACAAAACTAAAGAGCTTGTCCGAAAAACAGTTTTCACAGGCAACAGCACACGATATACAGATATGAACGGTGCGCAATGTGCTATATCTTGTGTTGGTCATTGTAAAAACAGGGTTTTTCAGACAGTCATCTAAAGATGATTTTTACCCGCTGGAAGGCAGGAGTATGGGTGGCATGACACCACCTGCGAGCATTTGATTGAAAAAGAGGCAAGGTCTTTTTTTGCCAGTTCTGACACTGGCAGGGCGACTCTGTTGTTGGCTGGTATCCCTTGCTCAGGTTTTCTTGTGTTGCTTTGGTGCAGGCAGGAGACCTGCTACTCACTGTAGCTGGAGAAAGGGGAAAAAATTTGAATATAATTTATTTTAACAGTTTTTGTCTGGGTGGGAAATAAAAAAGGAATGGGTGCGGCTGAAATATGAAGATAGGACGTAAGGCTATATAAAATAAGCTGTTACGCCCTGTCTATGAGGTGAGAGTTGTTGCCTGTGATCAGGAGTCAGTCTCCAAGGGCAGCCCTGTTCTGCCGCCGTTGATTTCGTATGTTTCTGGTCATTTCCCCTTCTGTCATATCCCCCCATGGAATAAAGGTATAGACACCCGTACTGTCATACAGCTCATCAGGATTTTTTGTGGAAAAGGCCTGTACAACGCTGCGCCGGTTTTCTCTTCTTTTTTTCTCTTCCGCTTCCGTAATGGTTTTATTTTTGAATTTTTCCCGAAGTTCAAACCAGTCTGAAGGCCAGGCATCCGGCTTCATGCTGACGGTAGTGCCTTCCAGGGTGGATTTGCGGAAAAACTGAAAGATGAAGTGGTCAAACTCACTGGCAATACCGGGGGGGGGCCAGGTGCGGTCTGCGGGATTGCCCCCTTTCAGGATATAATCCAGGGTGTCCAGAGGGCCACCGCCCGCAAGGGTCATGACAAGAAGATCATCCAGATCCGGAGTCTCATCTCCGAAGAGGGTTTCCAGTCCGTAGCGGATACCGATGAAGCTCATAAGTGTTCCGGCGCAGGAAGTATGGTAGTGGTCATAGATGTCTGTCAGGTGAATGCTGCGTATCTCGCCATTCTGCATGGCCGTGATGGGGGGTAGTTTTCTGATGTTTTCCGGATGTTTCTGCTCTGTTGCTCCAAGCCCTATGGGCAGCAGAAGGCAGAAGGTCAGGAGTGTGAGAAGAAAGGGGTTTGGATTTTGTCGCATAGCCAGATCCTTTTTTTGTGGGTGCTTAAAAATTTCATAGACCACTACACCTAAAGCCCCCCTAAATCAAGTCGGAATGCAATATTTTTTAGTTTCGGCGTAATTGTTGTTGACATGAAAAATTTATGAGGCTATTCCTTGCCCATTATGGGCATAATCTTGATTGTATCTGCTTTTTAATTGTCATTACAATAATTTCTCTGTTTTCCTGTTTTGTGAAAACAGAAGGAGAAAGGGCGGGATGAACAGCTATTATTGGAAGGGCGGTCTATGGTGTCTATCGTTGATAGTGGTAGCAGGCTGGGTTTACGCAAAAGAGGTTCCCGGAGATACGGAGCTGAGCCAGGTGGTGGTCAGCGCCAGTCGTACGGAACAGCGTCTGGCGGATACGCCGAGGCCCACCTATGTGATCACGGCAGAGGAAATTGAAGCACGCCAGCCCCAGAATATTCAGGTATTGTTACGGGAAATTCCCGGTCTTCAGGTGGTGGAACGTACCGGTTCCTGGGGCGGTGGCGGGAGTGTACGGCTGATGGGGCTGGATGCCCACCATACGCTGGTGCTGGTAGATGGTCAGCGTTTTATCGGTGGCAATGATGTGGTGGATATTGCCAGCATACCCGTGGAAGCCATTGAGCGCATTGAAGTGGTCAAGGGGCCGGGGTCTGCTCTGTACGGCAGCGATGCCCTGGGCGGTGTTGTTCAGATTTTCACCAAAAAGGCCAAAGAGGGTTCCGCCCTTCGCGGCGGCGTGGCCGCAGGCAGTCGTAACCGTTTCCGGGGCCATGCCGGTGCGGACTATGGCAGTGAAAAGTACGGTATCCGTATGGATTATACCTATCGCAGGGATGATGGAATTGAACAGCCCAAGGATAAAAGCCGGTGGGAAGCCCTTTCCACAACCATCAACTATGCGGCCAGCGAGTCCGTGAACTTTACCTTTACACCCCTCTTTACCCGTCAGGTGACAACGGATGACTCCCAGAAACAGGGGGGGCAGACCGTTATTCAGGAACGGATTCAGGAACGCAGTGGCATGAATGCCCTTGTGGACTTCAGGCCGGATGCACTGACAAAGCTTCATACCCGCGCCAGCTACATTGCCCATGATCACCGCAGGGAAGACGGTTCTCTGGAACAACTTGCCCAGTCATGGGAGTTTGAGACAGGCGCTTCGAGAATTTTCGGCAGGCACACCCTGAGTGCAGGCTATGCCTATCTGGGAGAAAAAATTGAGGATAAGGCCACCCATATTCCGGCCAGCCAGAAAACTCACAGCATTCCGGGAGATTCAGCGGATCAGGATACCCACAGTTTTTATCTGCAGGATGCCATGGATTTTGGCCGCACCCTTGTGACCATAGGGGGACAGGTCGGTTACCATGAAGACTGGGATACGGAATGTAACCCACAGGCCGGCCTTGTGTTTCGTGCCATGGATACCCTGCACCTCCGGGCATCGGTGGGCAGAGCCTTTGCCGGTCCTTCCCTTTTGAAGCGTTATGCGGAAATGCCCCGCCAGAGAAGGCAGTTCATAGTTCGGCCCAACGCGGATCTCAAGCCGGAAAAATCCATTTCATGGCAGGCGGGTTTTGACTGGGAAGCCACCCCGGCCGTTCTGATTCGCGCGTCTTTTTTCAGAAATGAGATCGATGATCTGATTGTCACGGTGCCGGTTGACTACACTCAGACACCCAGACTGGAAACCTATGCCAATATCGGTGAGGCCGTTACCCAAGGGGTGGAATGGAGTGCATCCTGGCGGGTTTTTGAAGGCTTCCGGGCTACTCTCACCCACAGTTATACGGATACGGAAGACAAGAGTACCGGTAAAAAGCTGACAGACAGGCCGGAACACAGGGCGGGCCTGGATCTGGACTACCATTTTCGTTATCCGGATATCCGCTTCCGTCTTACGGGCTCATGGACAGGAGAACGGGATACCATGGACGGCAATACCAGAAAAAGCCTTTCCTCCTATGAAACGTTTGATCTTGCCGTCACCTGGAAACCGGTACCTCAGATGGAGCTTTTTACCCGCATTGAAAACCTCACCAATGAGAAAAACATTGAGGATGAATGGCGGCTGGACGGCACCGAATGGATGGCAGGGATGAAGTTTTATTTCTGAAAAATCAGTCTGGCAGAAAGGGCGCAGATTTCTCAGAAATGTACACATTATGAAACCTGAGGGCCGGAGTGAACAGAATTCCGCTTTCAGGTTTTTATCCCTTATGGCTACCGGAGACAGAAATGAAATCATTCAGCATCAAAAAATGGACCAGCCTTACCCTCTTTTTTGCGTTTGTCACGGCGAGTTTCAGCGGAATTGTGCTTTGCATTATGCCACCGGGCAGGATTGCCTACTGGCTGAACTGGAAGCTTCTGGGTCTTGGCAAGGAAGGCTGGGAACGTCTCTATCTTCCCTTTGCCATTATCATTTTGGTGCTGGGAACCCTTCATCTGCTTGCTTATAACTGGAAACTGTTTGTTTCCTATTTCAGAAGCAGGACAAACAGAAAAATATCGGCGGAACTCTATGCAGCCCTGTTTTTTTTTGGGCTGGTTTTTATTTCCGCTGTGACGGAAATTCCCCCGGCTTCTTGGATCCTGTCCGGTGTGGACAGGGCCAAGGATTCCTGGCTTTCCGAAGAAACCAGGCCTCCATTTCCCATGGCAGAAATTCTGAGCATCCGGGATATCAGCCTGCGAACGGGTATTCCTGAGGAAAGGGCTATGCAGAAGATTCGTGAAGGGGGTATGGAAGTGAAAAGGCCGGAGCAGTCCATTGCGTTTATTGCGCGGGATAACCGGGTCAGTGCAAGGGAAATTTTCCTTATGATTACGGAGGGAGAACCCTAAGCAGAGGTGCCGGTCACGGGGAATCGGTATGGATCAGCCAATTCGGGTGGAGAACGTATTTCGGGGAGAAAAAGTATGAAACAATTCAGTATAAAAAAATGGACCAGTCTGACTCTCTGTTTCACTTTTGTCATTGCCGCATTCAGCGGTATCATTTTGGCTGTCATGCCCCATGGGAGACAAATTCACTGGATGGGCTGGCAGCTTATGGGCGTGGAAAGGGAGGGCTGGCAGGCGTTGCATGTGGCTTTTTCCCTGCTTATTCTGGCTGCCGGCCTGCTGCATCTTCTGGCCTATAACTGGAAACTTTTTCTCACTTATTTTAAAAACAGGGAGAAAAAAAAGGGACTGTCAAGGGAATTTTACGGTGCCAGTCTTGTTGCGGTGGTTTTTCTCGTCTCTTCCGTGACCTTTACGCCTCCCGTTTCCTGGCTTATGAATGCTGTCGACCATGTGAAGGATGCCTGGGTGACGGAAGATACCAGACCACCCTTCCCAAGGGCAGACAGCATGAGCCTGCAGGATGTCTGCCGAATGGAGGGGCTTTCCCTTGCATTGGCCGTAGAGAGAATCCGGGCAAAGGGCATGGAGTTCCGAAGGCCGGATCAGACCCTTGCGTCCATTGCCAGGGCAAACGAACTCAGCGCCAGAGATGTCTATCTTGTGATAAAGGAAGAGTAAGGGGGTAACACGGCAAGAAGACTGTCGTACCTTGGAATGAAAGTTGGCCTGCCTCCGATTTTATCAGAAACCTGCGGCAGGCCATCGCTGTTGTATGGTTTTGTTCTCCAGAATGGACGGACTGGCACAGGGTCCAATGTTTCTCCGCAGGCACACGATATGATGGTACTGCTGTGGGTCTTGTTGGCTCATCCCGATTCGTTGTCAGACCCTCATAATGTTCCCCTTACTTTTCGTAAGTCTGATTCCGAAGATATTTTTTTCTCTGTTTTTTTAGGTTGACCCCATGGAACCGGTGGTGGCGGATACCCGGCAGAGCTGACGGGTCTGTTATCACTGCGGCGAAAAAGAGCCTGAATAGCTGGGGAAGGTGATCGTTGCTTGTTTTTGCATCCTATGGTATTCATTGCGTTATCTCCCTTCAAGCCAGAAGATCGGGATACCAGCTGGAAGACAAAGAGAGGTGGCTCTCTTACCAGGTATTTACGAAAAACCGGGGGTTTTTTCTTGTTCAAGCGACTGCGTCATTATCTGATGGTGGGAGAAGAGTACTATCGTCAGAGCGACCCGGAAATCTGGCGTCAAAGCGCACTGCGGATTCTTACCCTGAGCGGATTTTGTCTTGTGGGCTGGGTCGGCATCCATAGCGGATGGCAGGCCTTTTCTGAAGGGCTTTACCATATTCCAGTGATTGTTTTCTGCTTTTACAGCCTTCTTGCCTGGATTCTGCTGGGTTTTCGCGGTAACAGCCGTTCCGGAGCCAGGCTTTTTATTTTTGTGATTTATTTGGCAGCTCTCTGCATTCTGCTTTTTATCCGGATTCCGGAAGTTGCAAGGATGGGTGTCGTTTTTCTGTATATGGCTCCCCTGACCATACGGGTTTATTTCGGGGTGCGCGCTGCTATATGGGCTATGGGCTGCAATTTCATTCCTTTTTTCATTATTGCCACAAAATATGAATTTCCTAATATCTTTGGTGTGGACATGACTCTGGAGGATAGTCATCTTTATATATCCTCTCTCATCTTCCTTTTTTTCAATTTCTGTGTGCCCCTTTCCGCCTTCCGGGTGTATCGTTCGCTGGAAGAAAACGCCCTGCGCCGTGAGCAGGACTATGAAAAGATGCGTCAGATGAAGATCATGTATGAAGATATATTTCAAAACTATTCCAGCGCTCTTATCCAGTGCGACAGAAAAGGCAGAATTCAGCGGGTGAACCGTGAAGCCGAAATTCTTTTTGACGGACAGAAATATTGCGGGATCTCCGTATACGGTCTTCTGGACTTTCAGAGAGACATCCGTATCCCCCTGTGCCCCGGTGATAGCTGCAAGGCCCGTTTCAAGCCCTCTGCCGGGGACTGGATTGAGATGGTGGCGGAAGTTGTGGATGCTCGTCAGGACAATCTGCTCTATGCCCTTCGGGATGTGACGGAACTGAAGCGTATGATGCATCAGCTGCAAGAGGTGCAGGAACAGGCCGTTTTCCTGCGTGGCCATGACCATCTTACCGGGCTTTATAATCAGGAGAGCTTTTGTGAGGCGGTGATGCAGCAGTATGGAGCCAGACGTGTTCATTATCTGTGTATCCGGATTGCCCACCTTCGCTATATCAACCATAAATACGGGAATACCTTCGGAGACGGGGTGCTCTGCCATGTGGCCGCAGTTCTGCGAGCCTCCGCCGCACAGGGATCTATGGTGTACGGGCGTCTGCGGGGCAGTCTTTTTATTATTGCCTCTGAAAGCCATGGGGATGTGGATTTTCTTCGCAGGCAACTGCCGAAGACCATTACCCTGAAAGAGAAGAAGATTTTTGTGGAATACTGCTTCGGCCTGGCTGTAGCCAGAGGAAAGAATGCCCAGAAAGGTATACAGCGCGTTGAGATGGTCATCCAGCAGCAGAATCTGGAAGATCTGCCAGTGTATCATGAGGGCCTGGTGGAAAAACAGATCCTTAGAAGGGATATGGAAATTCATCTGCGTGCGGCTATCAGTGACCATGAACTCACAACTTTTATTCAGCCCAAGGTGAACAGTTTGGGTGAGATTGTCGGAGGGGAGGCACTGGTACGCTGGCTGACGGACAGGCCATATGCTTCTCCGGCCCAGTTTATCCCCCTTGCAGAAGACAGCGGCCTCATCTATCAGATCGATCTTCAGGTTATGGAAGATACGGCCATTTTGATTAAAAATATCAATACCTGCCGGGAAAAGCCCCTGACCATCAGTGTGAACCTTTCTACCCTGCATTTTCTCAAACCCGGCATTGCCGACCACATCAGCCTCGTGGTGCAACGCCACGGTATTCGGTCGGAATGGTTGCAGATTGAATTGACCGAGACCTGCCTCATGTCTGCGGGGGAGGTAGCCCTTGCTGAATTGGCTAAACTGAAAAAAAATGGGCACAGCATTGCCATGGATGATTTCGGTGTCGGTTATTCATCTTTGAAATTACTGGCGGAACTTCCCATCACGACCCTGAAGCTGGATCGCAGTTTTGTATCCGGCCTGCCGGATAACCCACGGCAGACCATCCTCACCCAGACCATTCTCACCATGGGACGGGAACTGGGTTTTGAGGTGGTTGCCGAAGGAGTCGAAACCCGTCAGCAGCTGGAATATCTGCGTGGTAAGGGCTGCGATCTTTTTCAGGGGTTCTTTTTTTACCGGCCTATGCCTGCTGATGATTTTGTTTCTCTCTGCCGCTGAATTCGTATCCATAGAGACCAGGCGATCAGTCCGATTTTGAATGCAATCAGAGACGAAAGATGCAGGGCAAGCACTCTCAGAATTTATTTTCCATAAGAATCCGGTTCAAATGGATGCGAAGCTGCTCCAGCTGTTTGGATTTAAAAGACTTCCTGCTTTCCTCAAGAACTTCTATGGCTTCCCGTATGGCCTTTTCCAGAAGTTTTTCCCGCGCGCATCTGGGGCAGACATTGAGAAAGTGCTGAAGGTATTTTTCGTCCACCTCTCCTTCCAGTATGGAAGCCATGAGTCCGTAATGCATGGTAATATCCTGCTGCAGATCCCTGGCGCTGGCATTCAGGGCGTTGATGAGATGCTTTTTGTCTACCTGCATGGGAGGGCTCACTCCTTCTTATGCCGATGCTGAATGGCATCAGGCTGCAACAGATTCCTCGGCAGAGGTATCATCATTTTTTTTATGTTTGCCGGAGTTCTGTTTTCTTCTGCGGTACAGGAAGAAAAACAGGAGGCAGAGCAGGGGAAGGCCCACCATGGCGGCGGGCCGCACATAAAGCTGAATAAAATGCAGCCATGAGGGCAGGTAGGTGAAAACCGGCCTTGCTCTGCCGTCTCCATCCATAAAAGTCCAGACACCGTCTTTTCCCCGCACAAAGTCCATGGAATCATTAAAACGCTGGTTTACCCGCACATCCAGAACTTCAAAAGAAACGCGGGCACTTTTTCCCTTACGTTCCACCCCGTGAAAATCCATCACGTAAAACCGGCCCATGTGGGGCTGGTGAATGCCTTTGTATTTTTCCTGATTCACATACGGTTCAATGAAATAGGCAAAGGCATCACAGTCCGGCCGGGGGGTGTCCAGAGGTACCCTGACCCTCCCTTCCGTGCTGTGGCTGTGGGCCGTACAGGGAAGAAGGGCTGCCACAAGAAAGCAGAGAAAAAGGGCCAGAAGGGTCCTTTTTCTCTGCATGGATGCCCCCACAGGAGGGGGGAGGATTATGCCGTGAAAATGCAGATATGCATGCATGATGGTACCTCTTTAATTAAAGTCAGAATCAGAGCTGTTCTTTGTTTTTGCCGAAAGAAGAGCGGAAGTCTGCTGCAAAGGCGTCAGAAAGAGCGGAGTCCATGCGAATACCGTGGATTTCCCTCAGATCCTCATAGGCTTTTTTCCATGCATCCCGGTAACGGGCGTAGAGGGCATCGTTACGAATGTATTCCATGCGCTCTTCAAAATCCTGAAATCTGTTTTTTTCAAGGGATTCCAGCCGTAGAACGGCAAAGCCTCTTCCGTGTTCCAGTACGGGGCTGGTATTTCCCTCCGCCATTTCCTGCAACGCTTCCTGCCATGGTGCGGGAAACTGTTCCAGCGGTCTCGGAGAAAGAAATCGCAATCCCTTCGGCGTTTCTTCGGTCTCTTTTTTATCCATGAGACTTGTCAGTTTCAGGACTTCCTCCTGATCTTCGGCCAGGGCAATGCGCAGGGTATAGAGATCCGGAAGGCTGTAGTGCTGTTCCCTGTGTTCTTCAAAGAAGGCTCTTACTTGGTCATCGCTGATGCTTTCCCTGGGGATTTCCCTGACAAGTTCGGGCTGCAGGGTGTGCATGAACAGCTCTGCCTGAAACTGGTGCAGGGCCTGCCGGAACTCCGGAATTTCGTGCAGCTTTCTGAGTCTTGCTTCGGCTATCAGGGCCTCCATGTTCTGCACATGTTCAAGAACCTGTTCCGCGGAAAGCGCGGTGTCTCTTCCTTCCTGCATACGTCTGGCATAGGCATCCAGAAAGGCCTGATCCATATCCTGAGGAATCAAAACTGTGTTTTCCGTGACAGGCTGGTTGCATCCTGCCATCAGGCAGAGGAGCAGCAGACCGCATATGAGATAACGAAACATGGGTAAACCTCCACTTTTTCTGGTTAAAATCTGTATGCAGGACCGGACAAACCGGCCACTTTTCACCTTTTTTATGCATCACATGGAACCGGAGTACATGGCCAGCATCCCTGAGATCAGTCCGTACACCACAAGGCCCACCACACCCCCAAGGGTGATGATGAGAAGGGGTTCTACCATGGCACTCATGCGGGCGATTTTGTTTTCCAGCAGTTTTTCGTGCACCTCGGCTACGGTCCCCATGGTTTCACTCATCAGGCCGGAATGTTCGCCGATGCTGGCAAGAGATGTGGTGATGGGTGTAAAAAACCAGCTGTTTTTCATGGTGGAGGAAAGGGGCTCTCCGGCCATGACCCGTTCAATTACCTGATCCAGAAAGCGGTGCACCGCCGTATTGGGCAGGGTGGCACTGGTGGCTTTAAGAGCCTCCACCATGGGAATGCGGCTTTCCAGAAGGAGGCTGAACGTCCGTGCAAAGCCCACCACAATGCCAAGCTTCATCACCGGTCCCACCACGGGAATCTTGATGGTATAGCGGTCCATCCAGTAGCGGGTGAGGGGCAGGGCATGGAAAAGAAAGAGCATGGCGATGAAAACCCCTGTACCCATGAGCATATTCAGCCCGTGATTCTGAAGAAAAGCTGTGGAATCCATGAGAAATTGGGTGACCGGAGGGAGTTTGCCCTGAATCATGCCCATGAATCTGGGAATGACAAAGAGCACCATGAACAGCACCACGCCAATGCCCATGAGCAGCACCATGCCGGGATAGAAAAAGGACATGAGCATTTTTTTTCTAAGATCCGACTTTTTTTCCAGAAAGTCGGCAATGCGGTCAAAAACGATATCCAGCATACCCCCCATTTCACCGGCCCGGATCAGGTTCATGATCATGGGAGGGAAAACCCTTGCATGATGGGAAAGGGCTTCACTCAGGGGAGCCCCCCCTTCGATGCGTATGAGAATATCGCCCAGCACCTTTTTCACATTCATTCTGTCCGTCTGGTCATGGAGAATGCGGATGGCTTCGGTGATGGTTACCTCCGACTTAATGAGGGTGCTGAGCATGCGGAAGAGAAGCACCTTGTCTCCGGTGCCAACGGGCATGAACTGACTGATGGAAAAGCCCGCAGCTCCTCCCTGATTCTCCTGAACCGATATGGGAGAAAGCCCCCTTGCCCGCATTTCTGCGGCGGCGGCGGCCGTATCCCTTGCCTGAATCATCATGCGGATCATGCGGCCACCCGGATCCATGGCCCTGCACTCATACTGCTGCATTTTGTTTCCTTTATTCCATGGTAACCCGGAGAATTTCCTCCGGCGTGGTCAGCCCCATTTTGATTTTTTCTATGCCGTCTTCCAGAAGACTCCGGTAGTTGCCCCCTGCCCGCGCCACGGTTGCGATTTCATGGGATGTGGCACCGCGCATGATTTTTTCCCTCAGGGCTTCATCCACAAGAAGAAGCTCATAAAGTCCTATCCTGCCGGTATATCCTTTACCTCCGCAGAGATCGCATGGCTTTACGGACCGCTGTACTTCAAATACACCCGGAGAGAGGTGGCGCAGGCCCAGCATGTCCAGCTCGGCCCTTGTGACAGGTTTGGCCTCCCTGCAGTGGGCGCACACCAGACGCACCAGGCGCTGGGCCAGAATAGCCCTGACGGAAACCGCCACAAGAAAGGATTCCCCCCCCATGTCCATGAGTCGGGAAAAGGAGCTGGGTGCATCATTGGTGTGCAGGGTGGAAAGTACCAGATGGCCTGTGATGGCAGCGCGCAGGGAAACCTGCAGGGTTGCTGCGTCGCGGATTTCTCCCACCATGATGATATCGGGATCCTGACGGAGAATGGCCCGGAGACCGGAAGCGAAATCCATGCGCTGGCCTCCGTCCACCTGGGTCTGGTTGATGCCCCTCAGAGTGAGTTCCACCGGATCTTCCAGCGTGGTGATATTGGTGTTTTCCGAGCGCAGCATCTGGAGGGAGCCGTAAAGGGTGGTGGATTTTCCCGAACCCGTGGGGCCGGTTACCAGAATCAGGCCGTGGGGTGATTTCAGCACCCGGCTGAACTTTTCAAGGCTTTCGCTGTCCATGCCCATGGCATTCAGCCGGATTTCTTCATCATGGGGAGGCAGAATACGGACAACAGCCTTTTCTCCGTAATGAACGGGGAGAACGGAGACGCGCAGATTTACGGCCTCCATTTCCACCTTGAGAAGACTGGGGCGGAATACAAAGGAACCGTCCTGGGGTGCCCTTCGTTCCGCAATGTCCATATTGGCCAGCACCTTGATTCTGGATGTGAGCTTCTGGCCCATGGCAAGGGGCAGGGACTCCACCCGCCGCAGCATGCCGTCTTCCCTGAACCGTATGGCAAATCCGTTCATTTCCGGCTCAAAATGAATATCGGATACATTGTTCTGGCTCACGGCGCGGACCAGTATTTTTTCCAGCAGCTCCACCACAAGGTTGAGATCGTCCAGATCCATGCTCTGGCTGCGGAAATCAATGCGCGTATCCACATCCTTTGCATAGGCCATCTGCTGGAGTTTTCTGAGCTGGCGCTCCGTAACCAGCACCAGCCGGACTTCCCCTTTGGCAAGGCGGGAGATGTTCTGCAACATGGCCCTGGGAACGGGGCCGTTGCAGGCCAGAAGCAGCTCGTTTTTTGTGTTGCGGAAAAGGGGCAGGACCCCGGCCCTTCGGGCCATTTTTTCCGGAACCAGACGAAGTATCTCCGGGCTGACGGTGGAGGCACCGTTGCCGTCATAGAGGGGAATGCGGGTAAATTCGGAAAGGGCCTGCATGAGTATATCTTCCGTAAGCAGTCCTTCCCGCACGAGAAGCTGGCCTGTCTTTTCCGGAACCACCTTCTGTATGGAAAGCACCCGCTCCAGACTAGCCTGAGAAATCAGGCCCTTCTGGACAAGAAAGCCCCCGAATCTGTCTTTGTACAGGGATATCATGGTTTCCTGCTTGCCCCTTCTTTTCCTGTGGTCGTGGAAAAGGACCAGGATCTCGGAGGGCCGCATTCTTTTTCCTTTTCCTCACTTCGGGACATTTCAGCACAGAGTGCCATGCGGTTTTCCATGATGGCCTTGTTTTTTGCCGCAGGCAGGGCTGTTTCCATGGATATGATGTTATGCTTCACAAGGGATAGGAGGGACTGCTCCATGGTCTGCATCCCCTCCCTCTGGCCCGTTTCTATGGCGGAGTAAATCATGTCGTCTTTTCCCAGCCGGATCAGGTTGGCAATGCCCGTTGTGGTGAACATGATTTCAACGGCAGGGGCACGGCCTGTCATATCCGTCTTCGGAAGCAACCTCTGGGAAATGACGGCCCTGAGGGTGGAGGAAAGCTGCTGACGGATCTGGGCCTGTTCTCCGGCGGGGAAGGAACCCACCATGCGGTTTACGCTGGACATGGCATCCTTGGAGTGCAGGGTGGAAAAGACCAGATGCCCCGTTTCCGCTGCCATGATGGCCGTGCGCATGGTGTCGAGATCCCGGATCTCACCCACGAGAATCACATCCGGGTCCGCACGCAGGGAGTCCCTCAGGGCATCGGGAAAGCTCAGTACGTCCGTGTGCAGCTCCCGCTGATTCACAATGCATTTCCCGTTCTGATGCACATATTCAATGGGGTCTTCCACGGTGATGATATTCTTACTGTCCTTGCGGTTGATGGCATCTATGATGGCTGCCAGGGTGGTGGATTTACCGGAGCCTGTCACGCCGGTTACCAGAACCAGTCCGTCCCGGAAGGTGGCCAGTCTGGCCACACTGGGGGGCAGCCCCAGGCTTTCAAAGTCCGGAATGCCCTTGGCCAGCAGACGGATGGCAAGGGAAAGGGCTCCTCTCTGGTAATAGGCGGCAAAACGGAAACGGCCTACATCCGGGCTGCTCACGGCAAAATCCACGGATCGGCGTTCCTCCAGCACCTTTGCATAGCGGGGGGGCATGACCTGCATGAGCAGCTCATGGATCTTGTCATGGGTATAGGGTCCACAGTTCATGGGGGTGAGGTCCCCCCGTATGCGGAAAACCGGCGGCTCGGAATAGGTGAGATGAAGGTCCGATGCATCCTTTTCCACCGTCAGCCGGAGAAGATCTTCCATATATTCAGGAGCTCTGTTAAGGCCCAGCTGCTTCCGTGTAAAACGGCTCATGGGGTTTCTCCCCGTATTTCCGTATCCAGACTGCGGCTGCTTCTTTCAAGGAAACGCCGCACCTCCCCTCCTCCCTCATCGGGATGTGCCATGATATGGGGGGTTACAAGGATAAGGGTTTCATTGCGAATGGCCCTGCGCTCCACCTTTTTAAAGAGGTAGCCCAGAAGGGGAATATCTCCCAGAAAGGGCACCTTCTGTTCATAATCCTGATCCTCCTGACGGATGAATCCCCCCAGAACCACCGTATTGCCTGCAGGAACGGCAAGGATGGACCGGAATTCATTTTTATCCACACCGTCCAGAGGAAAGGTCACGGGCTGCCCTGTTCTGTCATTGATAAGGGTGATGTCGGAAACCGCATAATTGGGAGATTCCATGGATACTGCCATATCCATGGTGATGGTTCTGTCCGCATTGATGAAGCTGCGGATATCCAGTTCCGTACCCAGTTCCCTCCTCTCTATATCAATAGTAAACACAACCAGATCCTGCACGTCTGAGCCCCGGATGGTTTCCTTGCTCACCCCTGTGCGCAGGGGTACCTCCTCCCCCACAAAAAAGCGTACAGCTGTATTGTCTGCGGTCATGAGAAAGGGAGAGGAAAGGGTTTTCATGCGATTTTCTCTGGCAAAAACCTGTAATCTGGCGGTGATGTGCTCATTGGAGAAAACCGAGGCAAGTGTGGTAGCGGAGAGTGCTCCCGGACTGCTCAGTGTACTGGCACCCACGCTGTAATCCTTTCTGTTTTCGCCATAGCTGAGGTCAAAAAAGGATTCAAAACTGTCTCCCAGCTGAAGGCGCAGGATGCGTACTTCCAGCAGCACCTGACGGATGGGTGTGTCCAGTTCCCGGATCAGACCGCTGATGTGCTGGAGAAGGGTTGTGTCCGATGAGCGCACCACAATGGCATTATTTTTTTTAAAAACGGTGACAATGGCAGGTATGGGTTTGCCGAGAAGACCTGCGGCCTCTTCCATACGGAGGTCTTCTTCCGGCACTCCCCTGTGGATGAGCTGTTTCCGTTCGTTTTCCGTAAGGCCGGTCCGGTTGTTTCCGGAAGTACTGGAAGCACCGCTGCTTCCCTCTTCCAGATGGCCGTATACAGACTGGCCGCTCATATCCCTGAAATCCACATCCGGCTCCAGCAACGTGGCCAGCAGGGCGGCCATGTCCTGGGCATTGGTGTAGCGCATGAAAAAGGCCAGTATCTTTTCCGACTGCTGGAATACCATGTTCTTTGCAAAGGCCTCTTCGCTCATCACAGCCGTTATCAGGTCGTCTGTGCGGAACCAGAGCTCATTTTTCCGTAAAAGGGCATCCACCGCACCGGCCACATCCACATCCCGCAGATAAAGACGTACCCTTTTGTCGCTGATATCCTCCTGAAGCATGAGGTTGATGCCGGAAAGCTCATTGAGAAGTTCGGCTGCGATGGAAAGGGGAAGATCCTGAAAAAAAAGTTCCCGTATGGGGGTATGACCTGCAGGATGGCGGAATCCCGGCCTGAAAGTCCGGTTCCTCTCTCCCGGTTCATGTCTGCTGATGATGCGCACATCCTCTCTGGCAACAGGCCGTCGTATTTCCGGCGTATCCCAGCCCTGCTGCAACAAAGGCGATGGCATGGCATGAATCTCCTTTTGAGCCGGACGCACATGGGTACACCCATGGAAGCAGATGGCAGCCACACAAAAAGCGACAAGGAGGAGGCACATATGGAACGGTTCAGCGTATTGTATTCCGAAACTCCAACGTTTTAATTTCATGGGCTCCGCTCCATAGCAAGGTCACTTGCCCATAGCATGGGGGCCTGTGCACCTGTCATAGAGGTTTGGGACCTGAATTTGTGCAGAACTATTACAAAAATATTTTTATTCACTTTCATGTACCCCGATTTCATACCACTGATGGTCCCTGCCCTGCAGCAGAACCCGGCGCTGGCCTCCGTTTCCCTGTACCCGGAATTCATGGCGCAGACCGTCCATTTCCACGTCCAGCCTGTCCTGCGGTCTCACCACGTGGTAGCGGCGCTGGGATTTCACATAAATCACGGCCCTGAAGCTGTCTTCCGTGAGAACCAGTCCCCGGAGCTGCATTTGCGCTGCAGCTGCCGGATAGTTGAACACGTCCATGGGCGGGGGCGGATTCATGAACGGTTCCCTGGCGGCTGCCCATCGGGGACTGGAGACCACAAGAAGCATCAGGGCCAGCAAGAGAAGAAAAACCCGGAAGGCTTCTCCTTTGAAAGCAAACATAGGAAACACCTTTCTTACCGTTAAAAAAGAATACCTGCTCAGCCGGTTTTTCCCTGCTCCCTGGGAGAGATCAGGGCAGAAAGCCTTGAAAAAGGATTTTGTCCACTGATTGATTGGTAAATATTGTAGAATGCTGGCAAAATCAGGACTATATTTTTTGTGTGCCCACAAAGAATATAGCCAATGCTACGTTTTTACATCCGGCACGTTTTTTGCCCCTTTATCATTTCCGGCTTTTTTAGCCCATGATCCAGATATCCATTGAGATGGCAAGGGGCCAGCCCTTGTCCGGTCTTTTGATTTCGATGGCTTCCACTTTCAGGGGCAGGGGCGATTTTTCCAGCCGTTGCAGCAGATACGTGAAGTCTGAAAAACTCCCCCTCGTTCCAAAACGGTACACATGCCAGGTAAAGAGTTCCTGTCTTGTCCCCGAGGGCCGGGACTCCAGTACGGGCATTCCCCGGCCCTCCATCTGCTGATAGATCCAGCTCAGGGAAGCCATGCGGCGTTCTTCCTTTCCCGCGTGCATGTTCCTTGCAGCCAGTTTTTTTTCCAGCTCTTCCACCCCTTCCCTGTGGGCTTTCAGTCTCTGCTGCAGTTGGAACAGAGGCGGGGCAGACTGAAGATCGTTGTAGTCTCTGATGGTTTTGTTCAACTGTTCTCTGGCCCGTTGCATGGCAAGCTGCTGGGGGTCATAGACCTTGTTCAGGTACAAAAAGATCATGCCCGTTATCACGGCGGCAATGAGGCCGAACTTTTCCAGCTTGGTTAATCTTCGGGCCATGTCAGCCGATCTCCATCATAATGGTGAAGCCGTGGCTAAGGCCGCTGTTTTTGCCTTTTCCCTGATACTCAAGGCGCCTGACCTCAACGGAACGGGTGAGGTTTTCTTTGCGAAGCAGCCGCACATATTCCATTACGGAAGAGGCCTTCACGGCAGAACCTTGAATTTCAAAGCCCTTTTTCCGGCCGGGAAGCTGGCGGATTTCCGTTAACACCAGATTTTCCGGAAGAAGATGGATTATTTTTTCCTTGAGCTGCACAAGCTCACGGATTTCCCTGCCCGAATCTCCCTCCATGAACCGGAGCTGTTTTTCCATTTCCTCTTCTTTTTTCCTTAGCTCATCAATTTGAGACTGCAGGCTGCGGCTGGTGCTCAGCTCACCTCGCCTTTCCTTGATCTGTTCTTCCAATGTCTGCCGCCGTTCCCGGAAATGATTTTCCTGATAACGCAGGAGAAGATAGTGGGACATGAGCAGGACAAAAAGAAGGGATGCCGCAGCAAGGGGCATGAGATAAATACTCTGGCGTATGCGGATGCCAAGGGGGATGGCATCGGAAATGCCGATGCCCTGCATGGTTTTTTTCCCAAGCTCCCGCATGGCCCCGCCTGCGGCCATGGCAAAGATGGGACTTTCCGTGGCACCAAGGGTGCTGAGACTGCCCGCACGGCGCATCAGCAGGGGTTCGGCTCCGGAAGGTGATAACTCTTTCAGAAAGCCCATCACCCTGCCATCCATGGCGCCTGTGCCGGTCACGATTACGGAATGGGGGGGCGGAGCCTGACGGAAATGATAAAAGAGGGTGTCTTCCAGATCCGGAATGCGGGATCCCAGTATGTGTTCCCGTATTCTTGGGGTGCTGATATCCATGGCATTGATGGAAAGGGTGTCTCCGCCCCGGAGCAGGGCAAAGCCGGAAAAGGCATCCCCCACCTCCAGAACGGCCCTGTCCGTATCCCTGTGCATGTCCAGCAGAGGCACATGGAAACAGACCTCCGGTGGATAAATGCGCATCATTCTGAGACCAGCCAGACGGAAGCGTTCCTTTACCGCCCTGTAAACATTTTGTTCCAGTACGGAAACCTGAACCAGCACCTCATCGCTTTCTTCCTGAATCTGGCCCGGCTCATCCCTTTTTTTTTCCACCTCCACACCGGCAAGGGACTGGTGGCCGGGAATACCCGTATAGGCTTCGGCTTCCCATTTTGCTGCTTCTCCCAGTGCATGGGCGGAGATTTTTTTCACCCTGTCCGGGTTCATGGGCAACACCACCACCCTTGCTCTGGGGGTGATGAATACCGTGGGGGTTTTTGCCCTGCACCCTAAACGGTTGCGGATTTCCTGAAGCTGGGCAATGCCGGGCAGCTCTTCCCTTGCATCGTGGAGTTTCAGGGCCATAAAATCCACAATATCAATTTTTCCGGCACGGCTGCGGACCAGAGCGGCCCTTATTTCATCGCCGGAACACTCTATGCCGAGGCAGCGTTTTTCCGGCAGGGGAAGGGCCTGCAACAGTCCCGCAAGGCGGGCAGGAGAAAGGGCGGCTGCCATAGAAGAAAGCCTTGCCCTAAAGCCCCCTTTGGGCTGGGCCGGAGTTTTGGGAGGAGGCTGGGGATGATCTGCCCCATCCCCTTCTATTATTGTTGTCTGGTCCTGTTCACTCATTTAAAAAAAGCCTGCTTCCTGCTCCATTAAAAATCTTTTATGACAAGCTCCCTGTCCACCATGCGGCCGGGGCTGGCATATACGCTGAAAATACGGGTAGGGCAGTTTTCTGAAGGGCAGGGTTCCAGCGGATTATCATTACCCTTCCAGCAGACCAGATACCTTCCCCCTGAGGCAAGGGGTGAATCGTCCGTGTCGCTGAAGGAAAAGGCTGACGTACAGGAGCCTTTGGTTCCATTTTCACCTTCTGTCCATGTCCATTTTCCTATTTCATCCCATGGGTCTCGTTCTTTTTTCCCTTTGATGCCATAAATGCGGCAGCGGATTTTTTCATCACCTGAACCGGGACAGGCCCCCTCTTCGGCATGGAAGCGGATTGTCAGCTTGAGAAAACCCGGTGTCCAGTCCTGCATACGAAGGATGCGGATGCGGTTATCGCGGTTGAGATCGTGTTCCGGGTCATAGCAGGGGGAGTCATCGGTACAGGTGCCATTCTTTTTCAGGGAAAAGGATTTTGTCCAGTTTTCCGGGTCCGTCATATGGAGGCAATTGTCATTGTCTGTGATGCAGAAGGAACCCGAAGGACCGCCGGAGAGAACCATGAGATGATCCTTTCCGTTTTCCTTGATCTTGAAGAAGTGAAGGGGCCTGTTCCAGGCATCCTGCAGGGTTTCAGTAGAACCGTGGGGTGCTGGAATATAGCCGTGTCGCCAGCCAACACCGAAATAGCTTTCCGTGAGTCCATGGCTGCCCCGCATGATTCCTTCCAGAGCTGTCTGGTCCCAGAGACCTCTGGGCTGGCCGTAGGTGAAAGCCTTTTCCCCTGAACCGTCCTTGAATAAGTTTTGCCAGTCTCCACTAACACTGCCCGTGCAGGAAACCGTATGGCCCTCATCATTTTTACACGCCCGGTTCCAGAGTTGCGGCCAGTCCAGAAGATCGGCCGTATAGCCCGTGTTGGCACCGGCCGGGGCATCGCCCACTATGGCTTTGGCAGCGCTGTCCAGCCTGTCTTCGGTAATAAAAATGAGCCGCTGGGTAATGGTGCTGATGCGGCTTTGTTTTTCCATGATGTCCTGCCACTGGTGTTTTGGAAATTTTCGTACAATATTATCCTGATTGTGGGATGCATCCGGATCATAGATTTCTATATTGTCGGGCAGGGTGGCCATGCCGTCCGGTCCCATGGAGATTATCCAGAAAAGGGCGTTGGCATCGGAGTCA
This sequence comes from Desulfobotulus pelophilus, assembly GCF_026155325.1. Taxonomy (NCBI): domain Bacteria; kingdom Pseudomonadati; phylum Thermodesulfobacteriota; class Desulfobacteria; order Desulfobacterales; family Desulfobacteraceae; genus Desulfobotulus; species Desulfobotulus pelophilus. Next base: position 147,822 of record NZ_JAPFPW010000008.1, read on the forward strand.
CTTTCTTTAGGGCCGGGGGAAATAAAAAACCGGAAGGCCTGCCCCCAGCCGTCCCGCAGCTGTTCACCGGCCTGCAGCAGATGAAAGTATTCCCTGTCCAGTTCATCCATGTCCTCATAATCCTTCTGGCTGCTGGCGTAGTGCCTTGCCAGTGATTTGGTTTTTCCCCGGGGTTCCCTGAGATAGGGACCTTTCCACCGGGTATCTGCGCTGCCCGGTGGAAAGGTCCAGAGCCCCCGGGGTTGTCCCAGAGACGGAGCCTTTGGATCGGTCACCTTGGTAAAATCCTTCCACTGAAAACGGTTCTTTGTAAATTCTCCCCTTGTGTCTCCGGGCAGGCCATCTTTTGCTCCCGGCTGGAAGAGATCCGGCCATGTGCCCATGTCTCCCACATAGCCGCCGATGATGCGCCCCTTGTCCAGAGGATCCACAAGCTGACTGTGGCCCAAAAGGGCTTCTTCCAGGGCATCCATGGCTGCAAGGGTGGCCCTTTCCCGTTCCGCCTCCCGGGCCATGCCGCCAAAGGGCAGAACCATGGCTGCCATGAGGCCCATGATTCCCACCACAATCAGTACTTCCATCAGGGTGAAGCCCCTGCTGTTGCCGCCCATGCCCGACTCCAATGGATGCGGGAAGGGCAAAAGCCCTTCCCGCGGGGGGTTACAAGGCAATGAATTCTGCCAAGTGATCAGAGTGTGATATTAAAGACCAGCAGTTTTAGCGGCTTCGATCTTTTCATCTTCCGTAACACCGGCAGCACCAGCGTAGATGGTCCACTCTTCAAAGTCTTCGGATTCAGGATACATGTGGCCTTCGGGGCACTGGGTGACAAACTCAAAGCCCTTTTGTTCTTTAAGAAGGTTGAAGACCCGGTAAACACCGCCATTGGCCTTGGCAACTATGTTTTCAAGGCTAGCAAGATTAGCAGTGGCTGATGCTTCAAGTCTTTCTACGGTAGCTTCCAGGCGGGGCAGGAGGATGCCGTAGTGGTTCCAGGTGATCTGCTCATCGTTCAGACCCGTGGGGCAGAGACCGGCGGTGGAAATCATGCCCTCTTTTACAAGGTCAGAATCAGTACCTACACCAAAGAAAATGCGTCCGATCCACTCAGGATTTCCCCATCCTTCATAATCAGCGCTGTCAACCTGAAGAATACCACTTACAGCTGAAGGGACAGCAAACCCGTCAAATGCGGGATCATTAGCATCTGATTCGGCACCAAGGCCCACCATAAGTACGCCAAGGCCGGAACGGATGCCCACGCGCTTCATGGGATCCTGCTGATTTGTTTCTTCAACTTCAACAAAGCTGTCCACAAGACCTTCATAATTATAAGCATTGAGGTTGTACACAGAGCCAATGCCAAGCTTTCGGATTTCCTGAGCTTCTGCATCGTTCAGGATATGAAGGGCAAACTGGCTGCGATCCATGAACTCTGCTGCAAAGGTGGCTTTTCCTTCATCGGAAAATTCAAGATCTCCGGTGCTTGAGGGGACCTTGAAATCGCCTTCATAGGCACCTGCTGACGTTAGAGTTAACTCTCCGTCCTGATCTACCAGGTTAACCAGACCCGAAGGAAGGCCACCCTTGGTTTCATAGTAGGTGGCCACTGCGGCTACCATACGTTGCTGGTTGGTGTCGCAGACCACATCTTCGGTGTTACCCACAATACCCGCAAAACGGGGAGCCACCATGGCCACGAGGAAGCCCATGATGGCCACAACCACGAGGATCTCCAGCAGGGTAAAACCCTTCTGGTTCAGTTGTTTATTTCGTTTTTTAAATATTTTTAACATTGTTTGTTGCTCCATAAAAAATTAAAGTTGTTTTTCCTATGGAGCAGCAACTCCGCCCCAGAGTCTGCCGCTGCCTGTGCACGATTTTTTCCCATACTCCCGTTTTTCTGACGTTCTTTCTTCCCTGCCCTGCCCCAGAGCTCTTTGGATAAAAGAATGGTTTTCCCTGCTTCTGGCGCCGCACCGTATCAGGGAATCGGCCTCCTCCGCTTCTTCACCTCCTTTCTCCTTGAATTGAAAATCGCTTATCATAAGCCTTCCCGGTAAAACAGGAAGGACGTTACCGGCATCCGCTCCCCGTGGACCGGACTTCGGGCCAGTCCACCACAAAACGAAAATCCTTTCCGCTGCTGACGATGATTTCCTTCTGTCCTCGCTTGAGAAAACGCATCTCAAGGGAAATTTTTCCATATCCGTCGTGCAGAAAAAGATCTGTGTACAGTTCCATGATTTTTTCCCGTATGGGGCTGTGTTCTGTGGAAAGATGGTTTTCCATGGTGTCTGCTCCCTTTAAAAGGAAAAAGGCGTAACCGAAGGCTAAAAAAATGCCTCTTCTCAGTTACGCCTTCACTTTCTGTCGCGCATTGATAATGCCGAAGACCGTAAGGTGTTCCTCTGTGCCTGAATTGTCCTTCTCCGAACGGTACCGAAGCTATAATCTTTTATTTCTTATGTCAAGTATTTTTTTGTCGCGCCTAAAAATATTATGAGCTCAGTCTTTTGCGCGGTTTCATCGTACCCTGCAGAATAGGGATCCCCCGTTTATTCCCCGTTCAGTGAGCGGATAGCTCTTCGGATTTCCTGCTGCACATCTTCGCTGGCCGCCTGTCCCTGTACCATTTCATCCAGAAGATTTTCCAGATCCTTTCGGGTATGGCGTATGCGGAGACTTTGTTCATTCAGAAGGGCCAGAGCGGAATTCACAGGTTGTGCCAGTTCCTGAAGAAGATCATTTTTCCGGAAGCAGACCCGTTGTCTTCCGTTGTCAGCTGCTTTTTCCAGCATCCCTATGCTTTGATGAATCGGCCCTGCAATCTGATGGGTGAGACGCACAGTCCAGATGGCCCCTCCGATGAGTACCGCGAGCAAAATGACGATGAATGTATTCAGGTAGGCCATGTTCACATGGATGATCAATTTCTGATCCAGAAATACCAGATAGAACCAGGCGTCTATGGTGGCGGTAATGCCCACGGCCAGCATCATAAGCATAAGAATGCGCCAGGTCAGGCTCAGCTGAAAGGCGGGAAACAGAAAAAACCTGCGCCGCCGGAAGATCCCTTTCATAAGATTTCGGAAGAAAAATCCTGCTTCTCCAGAACTTTCCTGCTGTTTTTCCACGAACATGCCGTTTTCTCCTTTGCAGTGATACCGTTGGTTCTCTGGAGCCTTTCGCAAGAGGCTGTCTTTTTCCGGCGGTGGCCGGGAGGCCGGATGGATCTGATGTTCTTGTCCTGTGCCTGTTTTCCCCCGCGAAAGTCAGTTGTCATGGGCCTTTACGGATCATGTCGTCTTTCGTATCCAGTATGCCGTCCGGACCGGCACAGGTAAGGATAAAGCTTCTGCGATCCGGATCTGTACTGTACCTGTAGGTGTTCCCCCACTGATCCCTGTTCAGCTCCCGCAGATCATTCTCCTGAAAACGGAGCTGCAGCCAGCGTTCAAAGTTTCTTTCCGAAGGATAGCGCCCTGTTTTCATGAATTCGTAATCCAGCAGGATGGAAATACTGCGCAGGTCACCCGCCGCCGTCACCCTTTGGGATGCCGTCATGGTTTCTTCGTAAAATCCCTGAATTTCATCCATGTTCAGGGCAATGGCACCGCTGACCGCAGCGGCAAGAACCAGTCGTTGAAGGATATCAATCATGGTATTTCCGGGTAAGAAGCTTCCCCCGCTATCCTCGAGGGGAGCGAAAGAGGGTGATAAATTTTTTGATTTTTAAATATTATTCGTTTTGCCAAAAAGAATGTCAAGAATGATTTTGCTTTTTTTCGCGAGGTTGTTTTGTGTAAGGAACAGAAAGTATCTGTTTGTGGGATCTTCTGCGTCTTCTGGGCAAGGACAAGTTGTTCCAGGGCAAGAGGCCACTGAACCTTGTTGTTCAGCATGCTTTGATTTGGAAAATCAATACTGTAATTTCAGATATTTGATTCCGGTGGAGGACGGCGAGGCTGGTTGTGGGTACCCTTGCAATTGTTTCGGACTGCGTCACGAGCCAATGATCCGTTTGGCAACGTACCTGACAGGCATGTTCGTTGTTCACGCAAAAATGCGACTGAATTCTTACGGTTTTTTTATATAAATAGGGTGCCTGTTTGTCTTGAAACAGGCACCCCACAGCCTTTATGGAGCCGGAAACAGCCTGCGCCGCAGAGTTTCAGTCAAAACTTCAGAAGGAGGCAACGGTTTGACCGGTTCGCTCAGACTACAATTATCCTTCCTGAGTTTCTGTGTGCTGACGTCTCTGATGGCGGATATTTCGCCTCATCTCCGGCTCTGTCATGCTTCCCCAGGGAATGAAGGTATAAACGGCACTGGCTTCAAAGGCTTCGGAGGGATGCACTGCGGGCAGGGTCTGGAAGATAAAGCGTCTGAGATCCGTACGCCTCTGCTGGGCTGTTTCACCTGTGGGGGCGGCAGAGGAGCAGTAGGAATCTGCCGTGGACCAGACATCCTTTCTCAGGCTTACGGTCAGGCCTTGCAGGGTGGATTTACGGTAAAACTGCAGCACATAGTTTTCCATGCTGCGGTCAATGCCCGCAGGGGGCCAGGTACGGTTGGCAGGATTACCGCCTTTCAAAATGAAATCAAGTGTATCCAGAGGGCCGCCCCCTACCCGGCTCATCACAACGAGATCATCAAGGTCTGGAGTGTCTTCGCCAAAGAGGGTATCCACGCCATAGCGGATGGCAATGAAACTCAGCACCGTGCCGGGACAGGTTTTGTTGTAGAAATCCAGTACATCCGTAAGATGGATGATACGGACCTCTCCATTCTGCGTGGCCATCAGGGGTGGAATCTTCTTCAGAGCTTCTGGATAATTTTTTTTCTCAGAAGCCATGAGAGGGGTGGCCACACCCAGACAGATGAGGGTGAAGCCGAGAATACAGCTGCATAAACGGTGCTTTATCATGAAGTTTCCTTTTGTCTGTTTCCCCGGAGACCTGTGCCGGTCTCCGGGGAAAGGTTATCAGAATTTGGCTGCCACACTGAAAAAGATATTGCGTCCTTTACCGACCCGGGATGTGGTTTCTACCTCTCTGGCATTGAGATATATCTGATCAAAGGCATTGTTCACGCCCACAAGCACTTCCAGATCCTTGGCAAAGAGATTCAAGGAGCGGATTTCCGGAGTCCATGTGGCAAGGAAATTGGCCTGGGTATAGCTGTCCCGGACATACCAGTAGGTCTGCCCGCCACTCAGAACCGTTTCCGGATTCTGGTCCGGTTTGAGCCAGTGGTTAATGGTGGTGCTGATTCGGAGGCTGTCCAGGGGCCGGACATAGGCAGTGAGGGTGGCTTTATCCGCAAAGGCCTGGGGTGTCTTTTTACCCGTGGCGTCATCGGTCTGATTGATGTGGGAGTAGCCAAGGTTCAGGCCGCCCCGGAATGAGTCATAGGCCGCTGTGATCTCATAGCCATCCCTGGAGACCCTGTTGATATTCTCGTAGGTTGCATAGGGAGTGTTTTCAGGGGATACGGGGCCTGCATGATCGGCAGTCAGCACGATCATATCTTCCACTTTGCCGTCAAAATACATGGCCTTGATGCGGATTCTGCCATCCGGGGTGAAAACGTCCCTGCGGGTGTAGGAGAATCCGCCCTCAAATTCTTTGGCCACTTCAGGCGTAAGGTTGGAATTGGGCAGGTACCAGTAATGGCGGTTCAGGGGACCCTCGGAAGAGGTCTCGTGTGGAGTGGGCGCGCGGAAGGATTCAGAGTAATTGCCCAGCAGGTGGAAACCGTCAAACACGCGGGCACTGAAACCTATCCTGGGAGAAAAGTGATCTCCGGAATAGGCCTTGCCTCTTCCTTTGAGGTCACGGTCAAAGCTGTCAAAGCGGCCACTGGCCTGTATGGTAAGTACCTCATCAAAAAAGGCGGATTCCAGATGGGCAAAATATCCTGTATCTTCATAGGTGTTGGGCATGGAGCCGAAATCCGTCACCTGGCCGTTTAATACGTAAATGGCGTCTTCTTCCCGTTTTTCGTAGTCTATGCCAAAAAGAAGGCGGTTGCTGGCTGTCAGGGCTGCAAAGGTCATCTCGTTGCGCAGCCTTACCCCCCATCGGGAATCTTCGTTTTCATAATCCAGCTTGGTCGGATTACCGGCAGCATTGATGTAGTCGTAGCCTCTGTCATAGCTGGCTTCGGAAGTGTAGGTTGTTGCACCGAAGTTGATCCAGTTGGAGTTGCTGGGATTATAGGTATAGGAGGCCACCATGTCCCTTTGGGTGAGGGTTCCGATTATAGGCCCTGTTACGGTGCTGTAGGCAGGGTGGAAAAGGCTCTGCCAGGTTACTTCAGAATCCTGCGAAAAGTCATAGTAGGAAAGGGCCAGGCGGGAGGCATCACTAAAGTTGTAGGCCCCCTTGATGAAGAGAACCCGAAGATCCTCATCGTTGTCCACATTTTTGGAGCGGATACCATTCCCGGCATCGTAGGCTTTGGCAAGGGTTCTGTCTCCATGGACGCCTTTTTTTCCGTATATGAGCACTTCATAGTTCTGATCTTCAGGAGCTGTGGCAAAGGCCACATATCCTTCCCTGTAGTTGTTATCTTCATAACGGAATTTTGTGGCCATGCCATAATTCTGACCGGGAACCATAAAATCAAAAGCATCTTTGGTGGTCATTTCCACCACACCACCAATGGCACCGCTCCCGTGGCTGACCGAAGAGGCTCCCTTGACCACCTCCACCCTTTTCAAAAGATCATTATCCGAGCGGAAGGTGGATATCTGATTGGAAAACAGGGAAGGAGAGCGGCGGACACCATCCTGAAGAATAATGACCCTGTCTTCGGACTGGTAACCGAAACCACGGATATTATAACCCTGGCCCATTCCCCTGCCGGAGTCCAGACCGGTGCTGACTCCCGGGATGGAGGTCATGGCTTCAATGACTGTGCTGGAGCTTTTAAGATCCTCTTCGCTCAGAATGGTTACAGAACCGGGATATTTCTGGACATCTGTTGCAAGCCGGGTACCGATTACGGTGACTTCCGTCATGGCGATGTCTTGCTCTTCCCTTTCTTTTTCTGCGGCAGAAACACCGAAGGCAAAAAAGGTGAGAGCAAGGCCTGCGCCCACCGCCTTTGTGAACCTTGTTTTTAGCATTTGTTCTGGCGGGGTGTTGCCTGATTTGTTGCGTGTTTTCCTTTGGAACAATACCATTCCACAGCCTTTCATTTGGGTTTCGGTTGGTTGATAAAATGATTACGCCTTTTATTTTTTTCTGGCTGGGGAACTTTTTTCGGTAACCCATATAGTTCTCTGGCAGGGATGTCAATAAAAATCCGTTCGGGTATTTTTTTCTCTGTCCAAAGGGGCAGACATCATGGTTTCTCAGGGGAAGAAAAGGGAGGCCGGGGGGGGAACGGGCTGTATGTCCATTCACTTTCCGGCTGAAGGACCACAGTAACAGGGCGGATATGGTCTGTGGAAAGGAGGGCACGGTGGGTACTGACCGGTCTGGGAAACGGGGAATAGGAGAGCAGCAGGCCGCAGAAACAGCCTGCTTTACTGTGTGGCGGAGTCATGAGGGGAAGAAGAAGCGGTGATGGTAGATGGCGGCTATTCCCTGCCGGGCTGAATCACACGGATTCTTTGAGCCTGATCCGGTCTGAGATAAAGGCGAAGTCCCGTTTTCATGGCAACGATAACCTGATTGCGGCCGCTATGCCCTACGGGCTGTGCCGGAGTTACGGCTTCAAGAAAAAGGACTTTTCCCGGTGCAATGGAAAAACCGTCCAGCATGGACAAGGCCCTGCTGCCGCCTATGAGCTGCTTTACCAGAAAGGGCTTGCCCCTTCCTGCCATGGCAAACTGCAGTTCGCGGCCTTCCATTTCACCCCAGATTTTGGTGGCCATGCCTTCGGTGAGTTTGAAATGGTCATTGCCCATGCGGATAAGATAGTTCATGGGTGGAACCCTGTGCTCCATGCGCAGGTTGTCGTTTTCTCTTATTCCCAGAATTTCAAGTCCTTCTGCCAGAGAGCTGCCGCATACAAGGCCCTCCACATGGCCCGTTTCGCCGGGCAGCATTTCCAAAACAGGGGTTTTATGCCCGTCGTCGTGGTGTACAATCACCTTGGCGGCCATGCCGCCGGCCAGTACGACATGGCCTCTGGGGCCATGCACCCGCACCGGTCCGAGGTGTACTTCCTCATCAAGGCGCATCAGAGAATCGCCTGCATAGATTCCCATACGGGCCAGGCGGTCACTGAGTATGGCATCGTCAATTTCGGACAGGATCAGAGACCTGTTGCAGGGGGCCTGATCAAGATGGAAGAGCATCCTGTTCTCCTTTGTTCATGGCCGCATAGGCCAGAATGGCAATGGTTGACGCATTGTGCAGGGCAGCGGACGTGAGGGTGCTGATGCGGCCGGTACCTGCGAGGACCAGCAGGCCGGAATTGATACCCACCGCAGACCAGAGGGCGTTATGCAGTACCCTGCCCGTATCCCTGGCAATATTCCTTGCCATCACAAGCCCTTCCAGATCATCTTTCATCAGTACAACCTGAGCCGCATCCCTGGCCAGATCCGCGCCTTCGGACATGCAGATGCCCACATCAGCCGAAAGAAGGGCCGGAGAGTCATTCACGCCGTCTCCCACAAAGGCAACCTTTCTGCCCTCTTTTTTCAGTCTGTCCACAATACGGGCCTTGTCTTCGGGTTTCAGACCGGCATGAACCTCATCCAGCTCCGTAAGCTGATCCGCAACGGCGTGGACCGGCCTCGGCTGATCTCCGCTGAGCATCACAAGGCGGGTAAAACCGGAGGCCTTCAGAGCTTTCAGGGTATCACCCGCTTCACTGCGCAGGGTATCTCTCAAGGCCATGAGTGCCACAAGCCTTCCTTCCAGCGCCACATAAAGGAGGGTTTTCCCCTGGTCCTGCAGGGATTCTGACTGTTCGTTCACGTCAGCACAGGAAATACCTTCGTCTTCTTCAATAAAGTGCCGGCTACCCACCAGCACCCGTTTTTCATCCACATAGGCAGAAACACCGTGGGCTACAATAAAATCAACCTGACTTATGGGCGGCAGGCTGAGATTCCTTTCTCTGGCCGCCTTCAGTACAGCTCTGGCAACGGGGTGGCCGTAGTGTTCCTCCGCTCCGGCGGCAAGGGCCAGGATTTCATCTTCAGTGAAATTTTCCAGGGCCAGGATATCCGTAAGCTGCAGAAGTCCGTGGGTGAGCGTGCCGGTTTTATCAAAAATAAGGGTATCCACACTTCCCAGTGCTTCCAGTGCCTGGGCTCCCTTCAGCAGTACTCCCTTTCTGCCTGCATGGTACATGGCCGTTCGGACGGCTACGGGTGTGGCGAGCTTGATGGCACAGGAATAATCCACAGCCAGTACGGATGCGGCTCTGGCTGCAGAGCCGGTCAGAGCGTACACACCAAGACCCACACCGAAGGTAAGGGGCACCAGCCTGTCGGCCAGTGTATGGCTCCAGCGCTGATGACCGGACTGGGTACGGAGGGATTTTTCCAGAAATTTTCCGATGCGGGCCATGCTGGTTTCTCTCCCCACATTCAGGGCTTCCACCCTCAGTTTGCCTTCTTCAATGATACCGCCGGAAAGCACCTCATCTCCCGGGCTGGCATGGACAGGGGCGGATTCTCCTGTGATGGAGCAGGCATTCACAGAAGCCTCGCCGGACAGGACAAGCCCGTCTACGGGAATCATTTCGCCTGGACCGCAGATCACAATATCTCCTACCATGGCCTGATCTGATGAAATCATCACCTCTGCCCCATCCCGTTCCACCCTGAGGCTGTCCGCCTGGGGACGGAGAAGATTCTTCAGAAGATCATTGGCCTGACGGGTGCTGGATTCTTCAAAGTATGCGGCCATGGAAAGCATGGCGCCAACGGCGTTACCCACAAAATAATTTTTTCGTGCAAGGGACATCAGCCTCACGCTGGCATCCAGAACCTCCACTTTCAGGCCTTCGGTGATAAGGGTTTCCGCCCCGCTCACGAGGGTAGGCAAAGACAGTACCCAGGAAAAGGGGCCTTGCAGGGACCGGGGCAGAAAGGGGGTGATGGCGGCAGCCATGGTACGGGTACCCACTTCAAAGAGATCCGGACCACTTCTTCTCCGGATTTCGGGGAGAAAAGCATCCTGGGGAAGATTGTTCAGCCGGAGCAGTATTTCTTCCCGAAGGCTGGATTCCGTATCATGCTCCACCACAATGGAGCCGGAGCCTGTGTTCATGCGGACCTGCTGCACACCGGGCAGGGAGGCGATGAGGGCGGTTACATAGTCGGGATCCAGGGCAGGGTTGGTGAAGGCCCTGCTTTTCAGACGAAATCGTCCAGGAATACTGTGTACCACCTGAATGGGCGGATTGTCTGGCATGTATCGGATTCGTGTCATGGAGATTGTTTCTTTTTCGGGGTGTACAGAAGGTGATGCCAGGCACTTAATCCCACCAGTGCAGCACCCGCCGCCACATGGAGGCGGCGGGAAGTTTTAGAGCTCACCAGACCGGTAACCACGGTGGCTCCCAGGCAGAGAGCCAGCCCCAGCTTGATCTTATCCCTTTTCGCACGGATTTCTGCAGCACGGGATACTTTGCCTGCTGCGCCTCTTCCCTGACATTCCATGGGATTCATGGCTGCCTCCTCTGTGAAATCAGCTCTGTACTCATGATGAAATACCCTGTTGGTGGCGGGTGTTCCGGAAGCCAGCTCGCTTTCCTGGGTTGTGTGAAGAAAGCAGTTGTTGCCTTTTTTAGCCTTCGTTTTTGCGTGGTAATGCTATTTTAAGGCGTTACGGGGGCTTATTCCGGCCAACAACCCTTGTTTTCCCAGGGATCTGGCCCTAAGTCTGTGTGCCGGGCGTCGCCCCGGTCCCTCTCCCAGTGGGAGAGGCAAGAGAGTTCGGGGTCCCCTGCGGGTGCCGTTGGCCAACAATCCGGGTACCCGCAGGGAGACGGATTGTCTCTCTGTTTGTTTTATTCCCTATGAGTAATAAAAAATCATGATTCCTTCTGGCTCATTTCAGCGCGTATGTCCTGAATTTGTTCCTTCACTTCCTCCACACCACCCTGAACCGCAGACCAGATTTTAACCACGCCGCCTACAAGAGCCTTCTGGATGGTGGGGTTGGTCAGTACAAGAGCGGCTGCGGCTCCTACTACAAAACCCTTGATGTAGCCGGAATTGCGAAAATCCACCCAGCTTTCAAAGGTACCCGGAGCCTGTGGCGGGTAGTAATAGGTCTGACCATCGGAGTGCACCAGATATTCGTTGGGAACGGCCTGATAACCGTAGGAATAGGCGGTATTGTATTCCTGAGGAGCGGAATTGTAGCCTGCCTGAGGGTAGTAGTAGTAAGGCGTATTGGTATGGCTCATGTTTTTCTCCTGTTCACAGATAGGTCGAAAGCGGACAGTGCCGCAGGTTTTCATGGAGAAAATTCTTTGTCACCATGAATGAGAGGTCTTTTCTGCCTGATGCAGGGAATTCAGATCAGGCCTTTTTGTCGGAAACGGTCTTGTCCGCAAGGTATTTGACGCCTATGGTCACGGAAAGAAGGCCCAGAAGGGAAAGGGTTCCCCGAAGTCCCACCATACTGACAGCGGCTGTTCCAATGGCAGTGGCTATGCCTGTGGTGGCACTTTCTTTCAAAATATCTTTTACGGCTTCGTCTTTGGTGATGGATTCCTCTTTCACCTTGCGGATATTTTTTGCTGTGGCAATGCTGCCACCCACAAGGGCGCCTGCCGCACCCATGGCCAGCGATGCTCTGGGCGCCATTCCGATGTGCAGGCTGGTGGGATTCGGGTTTTGCATATCCATGCGGCTCATAGGTCGGCCTCCTCTTTTGGCTGGGTGTGGGTATCGGGTGAAGGGGGGGCTGCGGCAGCAGCACCGGAGAGTCCGGCAAGACCTTTTGCCAGCAAGGATTTCGGCGCATCTGTTGTGAACAGAAGGGTGATACCTGTTCCGATCAGAGCACCCTTCCAGAAATCCGAACTCACGGTCTGGAAGAAATTCATGAATCCGGATATATCCGGTTGACCGTTGGCGGCATCACGGATCAGGCCATAGAGATGGCCGTAGTGCATGGCCATATCCTGGGGGTTGGGTATGGGTCCTGCGTGGGCTGTTCCCGGAGGTGGTCCGTAAAAGGGGGCACTCTGCTGACGGTAGGGTGGCACATAACCGGGCATGGCATGGTAAGATGGGTCGGCAGAGGAACCTTTGCAGCATCCGCCTGCATGGCCGGTTTTTTCCGAAGGACTGGTTTCGGAAGCTTGTTTGGTATTCTGGCCGCAGGAGTCTTCTCCGGTCTGAAAGGGTGTGCCCTGAGATGGTTGACCAGGGAATGGATAGTCCTGCGGTCTGAATCGGGGAGGCTGGCCCGGCATGGGATGGCCCTGTGGTGCGAACCGGGGAGGCTGGCCCGGCATGGGATAACCCTGCGGTGGAAACTGGGGAGGCTGACCCGGCATGGGATAACCCTGCGGTGGAAACTGGGGAGGCTGACCCGGCATGGGATAACCCTGTG